>CBDVER010000077.1:0-6708 GCA_965373055.1 uncultured Thermoplasmata archaeon | reverse complement strand
CTGGGGGATCCTGTATCTTTTTGAGATGATCTTCTCAAGGACCCTGGAACCGTAGCGGTCCCCGGTGATCAGCAGGGGCAGGATGGCGTCGGCCCCCTGCTCCGTCCCCCTCTCCACCACCCTCCTGAGCTGTGTCATCCCTATCTTTCGCCTCTGGCGGAACATCGTGACGTAGACAACATGAGGTATCTGGCAGAAGTCGGCCCCGCACCTTGTGTCGTTGCAGTGTGGCTCGAATATGCAGGTCGGGTCCGGGATGTCGTGTGAGATGCAGGGATAGCACTGGGCGAACCCCTCCAGGAGCTCGTTTCCCGGGCAGGGTATGTGCGTGGAGCTTTCAAACCTCCCCACGCACTGGATCTCCCTGGAAGCCCTCATCTCCATGGACGAAAGCCGTGTGAGGTCGATATCCATCGGATGGCCGTCATAATGAAGAAGCCCTCCCATCTCCTTCAACGGTCTGACGGACATCACCGGGTGGTCGGCCTCCCAGTGCTGGCCCAGGACGTGGTATGCGTGGACCAGCCTGATGTCGTCCAGCGTCATCGTTTTGACCCTCTCCAGCTTCAGCCCGGGGCCGCCCCTCTCCCTGTTTCCCATCACCAATTTAAAGTAGTCAACCCTTTATTACACTATCGCGCATGTATGCGAAGATATCGGGTGGATGAGATCATGGATCTGGAGAAAAGATTGGAGCTGGTCCTCGACGGAGCCCAGGAAGTGGTCACAAGGGGCGAGATCGAAGCTCTGCTGGCATCTAAGGAGAGGCCCAGGGCGTACGTCGGCTACGAGCCCTCCGGATTCGTCCACATCGGATGGCTTATCATCACAAGGAAGATCAAACAGTTGATCGAGGCTGGTTTCGAGGTCGAGATACTTCTTGCGGACTGGCACGCCTTCATCAACGACAAGTTCGGAGGCGACATCGACAGGATCCAGGAGTGCGGAAGGTATTTCATGGACTGCTACAAGGCCTTCGGGCTCGAGGAGGATATCGCAGAGGGAAGGCTCAAGTTCAGGTGGGCGAGCGACCTCTCGGATACCGGAAAGTACTGGATCGTGGTCCTTCGGGTGGCAAAATCGTCGTCCCTATCGCGGATAAGGAGGGCGATGACGATCATGGGCAGGAAGGAGTTCGAGGGCGACCTGGATTCCTCAAAATTCATCTATCCCTCCATGCAGGTTGCCGACATATTTGAACTTGGAGTGGACCTTGCCATCGGCGGCATGGACCAGAGGCACGCTCATATGCTTGCACGGGATGTGGCCGAGAAGGTCGGCTTCAAGAAGCCAACAGCCCTTCATACGCCCCTGCTTTCCTCCCTCGCAAGAGGTGGAAGGATGGAGATGACGACGGGCGACACCTCTGGATTGGACCACGAGATGATGGCAAAGAAGATCGAGGAAAAGCTCCCTGACCTGATGGTTGATGAGACCATCAGCGAGTCCACAAGGTCCCTGTTGATGCACGTCAACGCCCTGGAGGATGGGAAGAAGGGGAGGGCGATAGAGGCGCTGATCTCAAATAAGCAGGGGATCGGCCTGTCCATGCCGAGGTTCGTCCACGATATAGGGCCGGACGATTCTGTCATGAACGTGGGGACGATCAAGGAGCTGGAATGGAGGAGAAGCGAGGCGAGGAGGGAGCTGTTCTCATTTCTCAATGTGACGGATGCTGACGTGGAGATGGACGATGTGAAGATGTCCAAGTCGAACCCCGAATCCGGGATATTTCTCCATGACTCCGAGGACGATATCAGGAGGAAGATAAAGAAGGCGTGGTGCCCCGAGGGCATACCCGATAACCCCGTAATGGAGATATGCCAGCATCTGATATTCCCGCTCGAGGGCCATCTGGATGTCATGAGGCCGGAGAAGTGGGGGGGAGATCTGCACTTCGAGAGCCACGATGACCTCCGGAAGATGTTTGCGGAGAAGGAGCTCCATCCGGCCGATCTGAAAAAGTCCGTTTCCGAGGCGATGGTCCGTGTTCTCGCCCCCTTCAGGGTATATTTCAAAAAGAACCCCGGGAACCTTCGGAAGATGAAGCAGCTCTCCGGGTTCATCGGTAAATAGGGAAGGATAAGGGCTTATGCCTCATTTGTGGAGTATTCCAATAGAACAGGTGATGGGATGGCAGGCGATATCATAGAGGGCATCAACCCCACGAGGATGGAGCTCATAGCCGTCAGGAAGAAGAGGCTGCTTGCCGAGAAAGGCCACAAGCTCCTAGGGGATAAGAGAGATGCGCTTGTGGTACAGTTCCTCGATGTGCTCAAGAAGAGGAAGAGGATGAAGGGCAAGGTTCTCTCATCCCTCAAGGAGGCAAGATATTCGATAGAGAATGCCCAGGCGATAATGGGGTACGAGTCCGTGCGGTCATATTCCCGGGGCGCGGCCCCTTATCCGGACCCCCAGATAAACTCCATAAACATCATGGGCGTGAAGGTCCCGGTGATAAGCGACGGTGACACCGCCGATATGCCCCTTCCGTGGGGTATGGGATCAACTCCATCCGCCCTGGACGATTCCGCCCTGGGCTACAGGAAAGCCCTGGAGGATCTGTTGAACCTCGCCGAGGCCGAGGGGGCCATGGAGCTGCTGGCGTTGGAGATCCAGAAGACAAAGCGCAGGGTCAACGCTCTGGAGCACATATTCATCCCCAGGCTGGTAAACACCGAGAGATATATCAACATGCAGCTTCAGGAGCGTGAGAGGGAGGACTTCTTCCGGAGGAAAAGGATCAAGGCTCTGATGGAAAACGCAAAGAAGAGCTGATGGAGGAGAAGATTTGTCAAGGGTAAGGAGATCGGTCTACAGGCAGCCGCTCACGCCGGCCGGCATCAGAAAGATCGAGGATGGAACCCTTGATTATTTCTCCACGGAGATGTACGGCAATCTCAACACGGAGGCCCTGGAGGAGTACCTGGACCACAAGAACCGCACCGAGAGCTTCAAGAGGTCACAGTTCAGCTGGGGGAAGCTCATCCTCATAATCCTTCTTGTTGGCCTGCCCTTCACGATCATCACACAGTATATCGCCCTCAAGATCGGCCTGGTCACCGGTGGGGCGTTCTACGTATCCTATCTGGTTGGAATGTTCTTCAGGTGGAAGCCGACCCAGATCAACATAGCATCGGGTGCTGCGACGGCCACGGATCGGACCGTGACCGGGTTCGTGTTCACTTTCCCTGCGATATACCTTCTTGCCTACTCCTCCCAGTACAAGATGTCCGGCGGGGAGCCGTTGATATCTCCCGAGCTCCTCGCGTCCTCGAACATAGTCCCTCTCGCCATGGTGGCATCGCTTTTCGCATCGATGATGGGGCTGATGTACTTCATCATCTTCAGAAGGCTGTGGCAGGTGGAGGACCCTCTTCCCACGCCGGGCTTCCAGGCCTTCATCAAATTACTTGATATCGCAAACGACATATCATCAGGGGTCGCCTCCCACGCGAAGAGGTCCCTCCAGCTGGTGGGGGTCTCTTTCGCCGCCATGTTCTCGTTCGCGTTCATTCGGGATTTCCCCCTCCTGCCCGGCAAGGAGCCTTTGCTGACCTGGGCAATGCGGATGGTGGGGCTTGGCGATTGGTTCTCACACGGCAGGATACACATCCCATTCTCCTGGTCCAGGTATACCCATTTCTCCTATGAGTTCACGGGGATCACCTTCGCCATCGGGTGGTTCATGAAGTTCAGGGCGTCGTTCATCGTCGCCGCCGGGTCCTTCGTCACGTGGTTCTTCATAGTCCCGCTTGTGGTCCTCCTGGATGTGCCCATCTACGTGCCCATGATGGACGATGGGATCACCTCGGGTTTCGTCTCCACAACCGCATTCCCCCTTCCCTTATCGAATTATTACTATCAGTATATGCCCTACCAAGCTCCATCTTTCGCAGCGGCCCAGGGCGTTGCGAAGATCATCGCTATAGGCGCCATCCTGGGTGGTGGGACCACGGCCCTCCTGAAGATGCTTCCCACCTTCCGAACGGTCTTTATCGATATCACCAAGACGGGCGGAGAGGGCAAGAAGGAGTGGGTCCCGAAGAGGGGATGGTACGAGTGGCCAACGTCCCACATCCCGATAATCGCCCTGGTTGCCTTCATTGTGATCTCCATAGTGTTCACGTTATTCGGCAATTTCCCCCTCCTGGCATCCGTGGCCTTCTCGGCACTTCTTGTGGGACTGACCTTTGCCCTTGGGGCGATCGCCGTGAAGATATCAGGTGAGATCGGGACAACGCCCGTCTCCGGGACATCTTTTCTAACGCTTCTGATCCTCTATGGTGTCTTCATCCTGATCGATAAGGTCCAACCATTCCCTTATGGACAGGGCCAGATGGTACTGATGGCCCTTGTTGGTACGACGGTGTTCGGATCTGCGATATCGCTCTCCTCCGAGATCATGTGGGACTTCAAGACCGGCCTGTACGCGGGGACGAGGCCCATGCACCTCATCCGCGGCGAATCCGTTGCGATCCTCATAGGGACGCCTGTAGCTGCGATCGCAGCGGTGTTCTTCGCCAAGCAGCTGGCAAGCGGAAACCTCGACCTCGAGGCGCCCCAGGCCACCGCCTTTGCGGTGTTCGTTCAGATACTCGCAGGTGGAAAGGTGATGATGTCGCTCTTCTTCCTGGGAATGTTCATAGGGGTGTTCGTGGAGCTGTTGATAGGTATGGGGACCGCCTTCGGCCTTGGAATGTACCTGCCGGTACACTATACGTTGATGCTGGTGACGGGGGGCGCGGCCAGGGAGATATGGGAGAGGAGGTGGCTCAACGCCAAGGCAAAGAGGGAGAAATGGAGTGAGGCGAAAAAGACTTTGAAGCTCCTGGATTCCTATATGTTGATGACCGGATTGTACATTGGAGAGGCGATCATAGGCACCTTCCTCGCCATATATCTGGTGGCAACCGCATAGAGGATCTCTTTTATTACTGTTCAATGAAAGCGTAGGATTATTTATACCGCTGGCCAATAGGGGGCGATGAGAAAGAGGTGGATCCGCTGGGGAGTTCTATTTGTATCTCTCATAGTGCTTATCGTCATTCTCTGGCAGATCGGGGCCAGTGGGGTTCTGGACGCCATGATCGGCATGGACCCCAGATATGTAGTGTTGGCCCTGCTCTGTTATTTCGGCGTCCATCTGGCATGGGGCATCAAGTGGTATCTTCTGGTAAAAAAGAGGGTCAAGAACGCATATTTTCCCTTTGTTTTCCTGGCGAACGTGACGGGAAACTTCATCAATGTCACCACGCCAAGCGGGCGCATGGCAGGGGAACCGGTGCGGGCGGGTGCGGTGGCAAAGAGGTTCAGGGCGCCGTTTCCCGATGTCTTCGCCACCGCGATGGTGGACAAGATGGGTTTGACCCTTGCCATGATCCTATTATTGCTTCCGATCATCATATTCGCCTACTGGGAGTTCGATATGCCCCCCCTCCTGGCATACTTCCTATGGGTGTTCTTTCTGTTCTGGGTCATGATCGCCATGATATCCTATATCGTGTTTAGAGACATGACCCGGAGGAAGGCGGAGAAGATGGGGACTTGGATACACCAGCTTACGGCCTTCATCCACAGGGAGAAGCTCTGGTCGAGGGAAACACTTGTCGGGAAGGTGGCCCAGGGGCTGACCAGCTTCAAGGACTCTTTCAAGATGCTTGCCAGGGATCCAGCTACACTGATCGTAGATGTGTTCCTGGGGATGCTGACCTACCTCTTCAGGTTCTTCGCGGCCTACATGTTCTTCATAGCGATCGGCTATCCCCAGGAGATCTACATCGTGGCAACCGCCGTCCACCTCAGTTTCATCATTGGTTTGATTAGCCAGCTACCGGGGATGGTCGGTGTGGGCGAATCGACCATGTACATCCTCTATCAGGCAATGGGGGTGAGGCCCACAGCAGCTCTGACGGTCTCGATATTGACACAGCTCAACAGCTATCTGTTCGAGTTGGGATTTGGATATCTGGCAATGATCGCCCTTAATATCTACTATGATATCGATAAGATGAGATCGAAGAAGAAGGTCACCCGGTGAGCTCCTCGCTCGTTCTATTGACCACCTTCTTCATCATCACGTACCAGGAGTCTATCCTCTCTTTCAGCATCTGCTGGATCATCTTTGGGTCCTTTGCCTCGTAAATGTGGAAAATGCCACCCCCCCTCTGCTTTCTGGTGTCCTTGATAACCATCCCCATTTCCACCAGGGGTGTCACCATCCTGTAGGCGGTGGAGCGGTCCTTTCCGATCAGGTCGGCCAGGTCCTGGGCGGTGGTGGGGCCGTTTTCGAGAAGTACGCGGTAGACGCGGAGCTCGTGCTCCGTGAGCTCGAAGAAGCACTGTAGCGCCTGTTCGCAGTGAGCGGATGGCATCCTCGGGAAAGCCTTGATGTTCATGTCATGTCTCCCGGGCCCCTGCAATGTAAGGGACAATCATGATATCATCGATCAGCGTGCGACTGTTCGTTGATAATGCACAGATAGTATATCACAGGGTGGTTATATAGATGAGCGCTGAAAACACGAAAATAGTGGAGCTGAACGCGAGTGGGTATCACGATTTCCTAAAAAACAACAGGGTTGTGTTGGTGGATTACTGGGCGGGTTGGTGCATGCCCTGTGTGATGCAGGGTAACCTTTTGGAAAGGAGCATTGATAAACTGCCTGAAGGTGGCGTGATCGCCAAGCTGAACGTCGACGAGAGCCC
>CBDVER010000076.1:0-6820 GCA_965373055.1 uncultured Thermoplasmata archaeon | reverse complement strand
AACGAGAATCGGGTCCTGGACACTATTCCTCCACTGCGCGGAAACGTGGACGACGTTCTCATCAGCCTCTTCAAGCTCCCAAACCCTCAGGTGACCGGCGGATATCCGGGTCCTCCCTCGAACGAGGCCCCCCCCGAGGATGAGAAGAGCGGCGAGTTCCTGGGCCAGGTCGGTCCATTTTTGCAGAGAAGGAGGGGTGTTCAAACCAAACCCGACAGGATAACCGGGATATACGATGCGGTGAGGTCCCTTCAGGAAAGCTCTGAATCGGGTCGGATCATGATACTTCTCTCGGACATGGAGACAAATCAGTTCGCGATAAAAAAAGCCCTGTCGATGGCCGTTGCATGGAAACATCGGGTGATCACGATCTCACCCTTCTCATGGCCTTATCATCTTCAGGGGGAGGCTATAACGGAGGGGACCATGGAGAGGATATATCCGGACTACATCGAGAAACAGGCCCTGCTGGATGATCTCAGAAAGGTGGGGATAAAGGTCATTGAGATGAGCTCGAGGGAGAGGGGAGATAAGGTCATGGCTGCGCTCAGGAGGATGGGACAATGATGCGGTACCTGATCATCCTTTACCTTGGTGTAATAACCATGTTGACCGTGGACCCAAACCCAATCTACCTTGCACCACTTGTGATCGTGGCCCTGTCGTTCGCATTCGGCAACAGATGGGTCGGGATCGCAGGAGTACTCCTCTTCGGCACCTTCACCTTGAATGTCCTGCAGGAGGCGACCCTATCCAACCTGATCGATCTGATCCTCTATACGGTGGGCCTTCTTTTTCCGATGGTGATAATGCTTGAACTTGTCCTCTCCGCAAGGCCTTACAGGATAGAGCGCATATCACCATTTCCGATCGTTCTAACGATGGCGTTGATCTGTCTTTTCTGGGGTGGCCTCCTGGTTGTGGTCAGGGTAGGTCGGATAGGGATCTTCCTTGGCTCGAACGTATCGACCCAGATATTCGTTATCATCTCACTCACGCTACTGCTTGTGGGACCCTTCCTTATCTCATCCAGGGATCGGAACGTTCAGGGTCGGAAAAATGGTTGAGATAGTGGGACGCAGGATAACAATAGATAAGTAAGAGAACGATATTTGGCCCCTTCAGTAGAATGTGGTATCGCTTTATATAGATGATACTAGAGCACCCATATTGCTATATTACAGGTGGATATCAATGGCCCGCAGAGCGAGATCCTCCAGAGGACAGAAGAGAAAGGCCAAACAGCAGGTGGCCAGGAAAGAAGAGCCAATATCGGACACACTCCAGCCTGGGGTAGGTCCGGAGCCGAAGATAAAAGGACCCGGTGAGGCAAGGGGGAAGGAGCCAGTGGCATCGGCCTTGAAGGTTTGGTTCAACGACAACAGGTATACGATCCTCATATTGACATGTATATTCGCATTGGCGTTCCTGTTGAGGTTTTATCTGTACTATGAACTTGCCTTCGACATCTGGCCTCCCAGAGTGGTGGGGAACGATCCCTCATATCATAAAAGGGTCATTGATTTTATCCAGGCCGACTTCACCCATCTGCGTATTGACGGCCTGCTGAACTACCCGCTTTCCGGGGGTAACCCCAGGCCTCCTGTTTTCGACTGGTCGATCGCGATCGGCGGCATCCTGCTGGCCCCGTTCTTCGGATTCAATGTCGAGAACTCCACCTGGTTCGTGTTTGAAATTGCACCCATAGTGTGGGGTGCGATGACGATATTCCCACTCTACCTGTTGGGAAAGGAAGCTTTTGGAAGGAAGGCGGGCATCATGGCGGCCTTCTTCCTTGCTATAACGGCCGCACACATAGAACGGTCGACGCTTGGTTTTGCTGACCACGATTCATTTGTCGTGTTCTTCCTGGTCCTGGCCCTATATTTCCTATCAAAATCCTTCAACGCTCTCAAGGACCAACAGTATATCGAGGATTGGCGTAAACCTGAATCGGTCATCCTCGGTTTCCGGTCGCTACTCCTTGAGAACAGGGAGGCCATGTCCTACGCATTCCTGACCGGAATTTCCATTGCGACCATCTCCCTGGCATGGCAGGGTTTCGGATATGTACTTGCGATACTGCTCGTATATTATCTCGTTCAGATATTCATGAACCGGCTCAGGGGGGAGGATTCACTGGGAGTATTCGTGGTGATCCTCATAGCAATGGCATCGGTGGTGATTATCTCATTGCCTTATTACTATATGTTCTCTATTAGCACCTGGAGCCAGGGTTTCTACATATTCCTGGCAGCGGTGGTATTGGGGGCTTTCATAGTTCCCACCAGGGATATGCCGTGGCTGATAGTGATACCCACATTGGCCCTGTTCCTGGTAGCATCATATTTCATCCTGCAATGGGGCTTCCCCGAGACCGCAACCATGCTATTTACGGGCGGCGGCTATTTCGTAAAGAACAAGCTGTACTCGACCATCGCCGAGGCACAGGCCCCTGATATCAGCAGGTTGGTCTTCACCTACGGGCCCGGAACGTTCTTCCTGGGTTTGATAGGGGTCGTGATGGCCTTCATCCAGATCCCCAAACAGATGAAGAAAGATTACATGGTGATAGTGATCTGGACCGGCGTGGCCATATACATGGCCCTATCAGCCACACGTTTCACATTCAATGCGACACCGGCGTTTGCACTTCTGGCAGGCTGGGTGATCGTCAAAATGGTCAAGTTCTTCAAGGCTGAGGGATTGTCAATAGTGTATTCCATTGTCGCGCTCCTGCTCTTCCTGGGGCTCATTGCCGGGACCAGTGAGGGTTGGGACAATTTCTTCTATGACAATTACATATGGCTTACTGTCCTGCCGATATCCCTGATCTCGATATTGATCGTTGGTTACATGAAATACCGGAAGAACAGGGATAATTTCAAGTTCAGGACGATACTGACAGCATTGACCGTGGCGTTCGTGATAATATTCCCTAACCTCTTCTTCGCGGCGGATGCATCCATACCATACGAGAGGAAGACGGAGTTCGACCCCGATATGGAATATTTTGGGGCCTTTGGATCCTCTCTTCACAGCGAATATTGGATGAACTCCTATATCTGGCTCTCGGAGCAGGACCTTTTGGATGAGAACAATGAGTTTCTGGAGCCGGAGGATAGACCCGGGTTCATGAGCTGGTGGGATTACGGCTTCGATGAGCTTCTTATGGGCCAACATCCCACAGCCGCCGACAACTTCCAGAACGGATACCAGTTCACCGGTTCGATGATATCATGTCAGAACGAATCAGAATCGATCGCTTTGATGGTCGCAAGGCTTATCGAAGGTGATTGGGTTGGTAATAAGGGTAGTTTCTCCGATGATGTCTGGGATGTGCTCGTGAAGTACCTGGGCGATGATCGGAACTCAAGCTACAGCGCCTACGAGATCAATAGGATATATTTCAGGCCAGGTACATATACCGAGTTGGTGGAGAATAATCCAGATAGATACGGCAAGTTCATAGACATCACCCCTCCCAACGCCAAATATGCGGCAGCAAGGTCAACGTTCACGAGGCTAGGTGAGGAAGGGGTCGTTTCCCTCTATCATGATATAAGGGACGCAACTGGCAGGTCTTTGAGGTATTTCGCCGTGGATTACAGGTTGTTTCCGTTCAGCAGCAGCAATACCGGCATATTCTACGCTCCGATCAAGCTGGCAGACAGGAACGTGGATGATTACCTCGAGTACAAGGCCTACGCCCAGCAGAACCTGAAGGGATCGAACGAGGACCCGGTCTGGGAGGATTACCCCGATAACCCGATCTCCATGGATAAGGTTGAGGAGGAGGCGGAGAGGTTGGGATACAAGTTCCGGATATTACAGTACGACATGTTCTACACCGAGGACTTCTACAACTCCATGTTCTACAGGACCTATGTGGGATATGCACCGAGCGATGTGGGAGCGATCGATGATGGGAAATCGATCCCCGGAATTCTGGGTGAGGTCTCCAACATGCCCGCGATGCAGGGTTGGAACATGACCCACTGGCAGGTCGTGTACAGGACCATGTACTACTCGGAGATGGAAGAGGGTAATGCCTCCTTCCCGGATGATTATGTCCCACTGTCGTCGAAGGAGGCTATCGAGCGCTACTATGCCGGGGGAGGAGATCTGAAATCCGGCCTTGGGCAGGGGGTGTTCTACCTCAAATACTACGATGGTGCCAAGATCTCCGGCCGTGTGATGACCGAGAGGGGGATCGGCGTTCCCAATGTCAGGGTGACCGTTCTGGACGATTATGGCATTCCCCACGGCAACATCATGACCGGCCCCAATGGAGAGTATTCGATAATAGCACCTCCGGGCCAGGTCAATTTGATCGTTACCGATGGGGCGTTGAACAATGAATATGACAAGATGTATCAGTTCCAGGTGGATCAATCCACAGGTCAGCCCACGACCCTGCTGAACTCCACTGTTCTCCAGATCTCGGATGCACTGGCCATGTGGGAGGTGGATGATGGGGAGATGGACCTTGATATGTACATTGCCGGTAAGATCATGGGTGGCAGGGTCTACTGGGACCTGGACGGAGACAGCACCTATTCCGACGCAGGAGATGAGGCGATCACAGAAGGATCCCTTTCCATGGTATTGAGGGATTCCGATGGAGTTGTTTACGGGCCGGTTGAACTGGACGAGAACGGCTACTCCTTTGGTGACCTTGTAACCGGTTATTATGATGTGGAATACACATATGGTGATCATACCGAGGTTATACTCTCCAACTTCAAGGTGGATCCGAAATCGGATGCCCAGAAGGATATAAGGTTTGATAATATCGTCGTGCATGGAAACCTGACCTATGGTACCTTCGATCCCGTCATCGGCGGAACGGTCAGGCTGATCGATGAGGAGGGAGTGATCAGGGAGACCGTGGCAGATAAAAACGGCAACTACTCATTTGACAGGGCCCTTCCAGGCCAGTACTGGCTTGAGGCTGATGTTGATGATTTCATGAGCAAGGATATCTCATTCATCCTGGAAAAGGGTGACAATCTATCCGTTGATATTCCGGTCTATCCCTATTCCAAGCTCGAGATCAGTGCATATCTACCACCTCCCTCCGAGTACCTCTCGGGGAAGGGTGGGCCCGCGGCCATGAGCTTTGTAACCCTGTATTATGGCTTTGACACGACGAGGAAGTACGTTGCATCCCTGGACGAGGAAGGCCATGTGGAGATCGTCCTGCCAGCAGGGGAATACGACCTTCAGATAACATCGATCGATCGGGCCAAGATCTACAGTTATATCGGGAAGGTAAACCTGGATCATGGTGAGGAGGAGATAATGGACATCACCCTTCAACACGGGTATGCAGTTACCGGAAGGTTAACCAAATTGGTTGACACACCAATGGAAGGCACCTATGTAAATTTCCAGCGTGTTGAGGATAGCGCGACGGTCTTTGCAGTGGCGAATCTAGACGGCGCCTACACTGCATATCTTCCACGGGGAGATTACAAGGTGCTTGTTGATAACAAGACCACGGGCAACGTCTCCTACTTTCACATGCAGGACCTGAAGGACCCGGGAACCGGGAACAGGGTAGAACTTGACATCTGGGCGGAGAAGACCATTGAGGTGACCGGGCAGATCTTCTGGGACAAGGACCGTAATGGTATTCTCACCACCTCCGAGGAGGCCATAGAGATAAACGACCAGGGTGGATCCGCGGCCGTGGAGTTTGCACTATCAGGCGTTCCGATATCTTTCACCTACGAGAACGGCACGATCGCCGTACTCACGGAGGATGAGGGGTTATACCGGGCCAATCTCCCGGTGGCAACATACACAATGGGTGTTGACATCTACGGTTTCGAGAAGCAGATCATATTATTTGATGTCGAGGGGACGGTGGAGGAGCAGAACTTCGGCATAAACAACACCGATGCGAAGTTGATATCCAGGGACACCGAGGTCCTGTTCAACGTCACCTACAACATGATCGGGAAGAAGGAACTTGACATCAAGTCCGTGTCAGATCTCCAATTTTCGATCATGGCCACCGAGATATACATGAACGAGAAGAGCTACGAGTTCAAGACCGACGGCATGGGCCAGGTACGTGCCATGATCCCTCCCGGCGAATATCTCCTGACAGTTGATCTGGAATACGAGGAGGGTGGGATGATGCACAGGCTATGGTCCGAGAAGGAGCTGATGATCAACCCAAGCAATGACGTTCATCTTGAGGAGGTCATGTTGAACTACACGATCGAGGTGGAATCCACCATGTACCTTATCGACGAGGGCAGCTTCAGATATCCTGGAGAGGTAATAGTCTCCGCTTATGCGTTGTTCGGGTCTCCCGAGCCGATCGTTACCGCGGAGACAGATTATAACGGCCGGTTCACCATGGACCTACCTCTTGGCGATTATATTCTTCATGCGGAACACCTCAGGTTCGGCCAGCATTACATGCACTGGGATATGATCTTGGTAGGTGAGACATTTGCCGGCGGGAACTACGAGATGAGAACCACCCAGGCTGTCACAGGTTCGCTCTATCCCGATTTCGAGGGTATTTCCCAGAGCTATCTATATATTATAGATGGGGACAAATGGTTGGGGGTCGATCCGAGTGAGGACGGCAAATTCTCCTTCAATATTTTCGAGGGAGAATATGAGGTTGACCTATTCGCTCAGATGTCCGAGGACCTGATGGGCGAATCGACCCTGGTTCAATACGAGCTTCATTCCGAATTACTGGTGGAAGGCCCGGTGGAGGATCTCGACATGGAGCTCAATAAATGGGTGGAGATCAGGGGCAGCATCTATTATGATGGGAACTCCGACGGCAATA
>CBDVER010000075.1:0-6858 GCA_965373055.1 uncultured Thermoplasmata archaeon | reverse complement strand
GAGAATATCAGGGTGACATTGGTCCTGATGCCCAGCTCCTTGCACATCTTGGTGGCCTTCAGTCCCTCCAGGTTCATGGGGATCTTGATAACGATGTTCCTGTGGATCGTGGAGAGCTTCTTCGCCTCCTCCACCATATCCTCTGCGTTGGGGGAGATGACCTCGGCGGAGATCGGGCCATCCACGATCTCGCAGATCTCCTTTACAACGTCCTCGAACTTCCTTCCCTCCTTTGCTATCAGTGAGGGGTTCGTCGTTACACCGTCTATGACTCCCAGCTTCGCTCCTTCCCTGATCTGATCGATGTTCGCCGTGTCAAGAAATAGTTTCATTCTATCACCTCTTCATGGATACCGTATATTTTGCCTTTTCCACCAGATGGTCGACCTTCAGCCCGTAGGCCTCCATCAGCTCCTCGGATTCGCCGGACTCCCCGAAAACGTTCGGGATGCCCACCCTGCTCTGGGGGACCGGGGAGGAGTCCGCAAGGACCTCCGCCACCGCCGAGCCCATGCCGACGATCATGTTGTGCTCCTCTGCGGTCACGATGGCCCCCGTATCCCTGGCCGCCTTGATTATGGAGTTCTTGTCGATCGGTTTGATGGATGACATGTTGATGACCCTGGTGGATATATCCTCCTTCTTGAGTACCCTGGCTGCCTCCAGGGCCTTGCTCACCATAAGGCCCATCGCGATTATGGTGACGTCATCCCCATCCTTCAGGGTATCGGCCACGCCGATCCTGAACTCGTGGTCCTCATCGTATATCACGGGGGTGTCTGTCCTTCCCAGCCTCACGTAGAACGGGCCCGGGGTCTCGGCGATCTTCATTATCACGCTCTTCGTCTCGTAATAGTCGGCGGGAGCTAACACCGTCATGTGCGGTATCACCCTCATCAACGCGAGGTCCTCGTGCATCTGGTGGGAGGCACCGTCACCACCCACCGTGATCCCGGCATGGGTGGCCACTATCTTCACGTTCAGCTTGGGATAGGCGATGGACTGCCTGATCTGATCGTATGCCCTTCCCGTGGCGAACATGGCGAAAGTGGATGCGAACACGATCTTCCCCGTCGTCGCCAGTCCCGCGGAGATTCCCATCATGTTCTGCTCTGCGATCCCCACGTTGAAGAACCTCTCGGGGAAGTCGCTGCCGAACTGGGCCATCTGCGTGGACCCGGAGAGGTCCGCGTTAAGCGCGACGATCTGACTGTGCCTCTTCCCTAGCTCCTTGAGGGCCTCCCCGTAGCCCGGCCTCATGTTTTTCAGTTCCCAGGCCATCATACACCACCTCCAAGCTCATCCAGGGCCTGTTCAAGCTCCTCGTCGCTGGGCGCCTTCCCGTGGAACTTGAGGGACCCTTCCATGAACGAGACCCCCTTTCCCTTGACCGTATTGGCGATTATGATGGTTGGTTTTCCGTGGATCCTCGAGGCCTCCTTGAAGGCCAGGAGGATCTCCTTGAGATCGTGGCCGTTGACCTCGATAACGTGCCATCCGAAGGCCTTGAACTTGGAATATATCGGGGAAATGGACATGATGTTCTCGGTGGGCCCGTCTATCTGAAGCTGATTGCGGTCCAATATGGCACATAGGCTATCGACCTTGTAGTGGGCCGCGGCCATGGCGGCCTCCCAGATCTGACCCTCCTGTATCTCCCCGTCTCCGAGCATGCAGTATACCCTGTAATCCTTCCTGTCCAGTCTGGCGCCAAGGGCCATGCCGATCGCTATCGAGAGCCCCTGTCCAAGGGACCCGGTGGACATATCGACGCCCGGGGTCTTGTTCATGCTCGGATGGCCCTGAAGCCTGCTCCCGAGCTGACGCAGGGTCATCAGCTCCTCCGTCTCGAAATATCCACACATGGCCAGGATGGTATAGAGGGCAGGTGCTCCATGCCCCTTCGATAGGACGAACCTGTCCCTGTCAGGCCATGTAGGGTTCTCAGGGTCGTGCCTCATGACCTTGTAGTACAACGCCGTCAGAACCTCTACCGTGGATAGCGATCCACCGGGATGTCCGGAGCGAGCGGCGTGGATCATCTTCACTATCCATCTCCTGGCCTCGATGGTTATCGGTGTGAGGGTAGATATGCTGCTTTCCAGGTCAGACCAGTAATCGTTTCTGTCGAATGCCAATAACATCAACTCCACTGCGTTACCACAAGCCGCCCGTGGTGGGGGGAAAGGCGGTGAAGGGGGTATCCTATGCAGTATAATTAACCTTACCATCGAGGGGGCGATCCCATTGGTCCTGCCCGGATCGAAGTACCTCTCTCACCCAGGCGGCTCCGCCCTCGCCCGGGGGATGAAGGAAGGCCTTTACCTCCCTGAATCCCGAAGGATGTGTGGCGTTGTCCCAGTATCTCATGAACATCGGGCCCGCCTCACGGAGCGTCCTTTTCTTCAAGGCCATGAGGCGGCCATCCTGTTCGAAAACGTTCTCCTGTCCATGCTTGCTCCTGAAATTATCCCCCTGTTTATTGCCTACGGGAGGCCCGGAATGGATGAACTCCTCATCGAGGACGGCGGGCTCAGTGTCCAATGAGATGAATATCATTGGGCCGTCCGTCCCACCCTCCCAGATATACCTGCCTTTGAGGTAGTTTGGGTCCAGCGGAAAACCGATCGGTATGGAGATCAGATACCTCATCCTGACACCATCGAAACCCTCTCTGACAAGCTCCCTGGAGGCCTTGATGAGGTCCCTTCTCAGCTGGGATATGATCATTCCGGGATCCCCTTCGGGAAGCGGGACCGATATCAGAACGCCACCCTCAAGGTCCATCTGCGTGCCCTCATCCTTACGGTTCGGCCTTTTCGTGAATGGGTGGAAGTATCCCGTAGAGGGGTTATCAAGAAAAGAGGAACAGGCCCTTATGGTCAGGTCAAGGGTCTGTGATGATATGGGCGAGGCGACGTTCCTCCCGGGGTCGATCGGATCGACGACGATGAAGCGGTCCCCCCGGAACAGCTTCGGATACCTCTCCTTTTCAACAGGAGCCTGATCGAGGAGGTCTTCCCGGTCGAACAGCAGGGGTTCCAACGGATCGGTCCCGGTCTTCTCGGGTCTTACCTCTTCGCATCCCCCCGGCGCGGGCCCTTCGGGCTCCAGGGAGGAGAGGTGTGTTAGAACAGGTATGAAACCGCCGAAATAGATGACCATCAGCTCAACAAGGTAGCCGCTGAAACCCCTGACCGTCTCCTCGGCGCCGTAGGCGCCTATCCCTTTGAGGAACGACTTGAGGAGCACTACCTCCGCATCCATATTCTCGGCCAATCTGGACTTGACGTATTCGGTATGATGTGGGGTGCGGTCCACGGCGGTCTGGACCTTGTCCCCTTTTATTATGTCCAGGCAGGGGACGATATCGGCCTCGAATTCCCCGAACCTGCCCGTTATGTAGGGGTGCTGGGTGTACTTCTTGGTCGGCCTCTCAAGGGACCCGCTCCCGATCTCCAGGCCCAGCCTCTCCAACGTCTCGTGATCCGTGTCGGGAGGGAACAGCAGGAAGATGTCCAGGTCCGGGTCCTTCATCATGGTCCCCTTGGCGACCGATCCGGCCATGACGGGCCTCACCTCGATATCGCAGGCCTGGCGGGAGACCTCCTCCACCTTTGAAAGGAGCTTCCTGCCCACCACATTGATGGCCTCCCTCTCCCGGGGGGAGGGCATAGCCTTATCGAGCACCATGGCCAGTACCTCCTTGAGGTCTGACATTCCCTCGCTTATTGGCTTGAGCATCATATGGCGAATGGTATTTGAACTAATAAAACATAGGTCCTGAAAGGCTGTACAGGAGTGAATAGATGGTGGAGATATTGGAACTTCATCCCGGGATGATGGACTGCAACGTTCTGCTTGTATTGGAGGGGGGGGCGGGGGTTCTGATCGATCCCGGGACCGGCATGAGAAGGGAGAGGCTTATCGGGGCTGTCGGGGAGGGGTTGAACGGGAGGAGCCTGGATGGCATGATCCTGACCCACGAGCATTTCGACCACGTGGGGGGGACCGGGGCGATCGTCGAGGAGTTCGGATGCCCCGTGTACGGATCGGCGGAGGCCGCACAGGTCCTCGCCGATGGAGACCCTATGAGGAGCGGAGCTTTCCTGTTCGGATCCGACATGGACCCGGTGGAGGGGGTGAATGTGATAGGCAATAGCCTTGAGATAGGCCCTCTTGGTTTCGACGTCATCCGCACTCCAGGACACTCTCCCGGCTCGATATGTATTCTGGAACGCTCCTCCCGGGCCCTGTTCTGCGGGGACGTGGTCTTCTGCGACGGCGGCGTGGGCAGATGGGACCTTCCCGGGGGCCACCTTCCAACGTTGAAGGAATCCATACGGAGGATACTGGATCTGAACGTCAGCTCGTTGTATCCGGGCCACGGAAGATCGGAGACGGCCGACCCAAGGGCCCAGATGGAGTTCTCCTACTCTACCATAAGACACCTGTGATCAGGGCGTCCCGAATGCGATGAAATAGAGGGCCAATCCCATTCCAAGGAACAGGAGCAGATAGAAGAGGATCATCCCCCCCGTGAACATAAGCTGGAACCTGGCGGCGTCTTCGGGGGTTCTGATAAGCCGCCTCATGAGGGGGTTTTTCGGCCTCTTCCCCCAGGGGATCTCCCTGCCAGTTCGCCTTCTCACCATCTGATACCGTATCGATATCATATAGAATAACATTTCACCTCGTATCGATCATATATGTGTATTCTAGTGGAAAAGGTTTTATTCATACCGATGTTTATCTACACAAAGATGAAATACCACCTCATTGGTGGTGGGTCGCTCCCGGGTAGATGAATGAGATGGAAACAATAGAGAATCTGGAGAAATGGCTCCTGGCCAAGGGGATCAAATCCACAAAGGATGTGAAGGTCCCCAAGCTGATGATGAAGCAGGTCATCGGTCAGAACGAGGCCGTGAAGGTCGCCAAGAAGGCGGCAAAGCAGAGGCGCCATCTCCTTCTCATCGGCGATCCCGGCACCGGGAAATCGATGATCGCCAACTCCATGGTGGAGTACCTTCCCTCGGAGGAGCTCGAGGATGTGATAGCCTATCCCAACCCCGAGGACCCCAACGAGCCGAGGATCAGGGTGGTCCCGGGTGGAAAGGGCAAGGAGATCGTGAAGGTCCAGAAGGCGCAGGCGAACCTCAAGAAGGAGAAGAAGAACTCCATGAAATACTTCATAATCGCCGCCATGGTGGTGATATCGTTCGCCCTCTTCCTCTATCGCATGGACGTGACCTACCTGATATTTGGCGGGCTGGGCGTTATTGGCGTATTCATATTCTTCAGGTTCCTGTCCATGTCCAAGAAGGACGATGATATGGTCCCAAAGCTGCTGATCGGCAAAGAGAAGAATTCCAAACCCGTATTCATAGACGCTACCGGGGCCCATGCGGGGTCCCTGCTGGGCGACGTCAAGCACGATCCGTTCCAGAGCGGTGGATTGGAGACCCCCCCTCACGAGAGGGTGGAGATCGGGGCCATCCACAAGGCGAACAAGGGCGTTCTCTTCATCGATGAGATCAACCTGCTCCGGCCTGAATCCCAGCAGTCCCTGCTAACGGCGATGCAGGAGAAGAAATTCTCCATATTCGGCCAGTCCGAGAGGTCGGCAGGCGCCATGGTCAAGACGGAGCCCACGCCGTGTGATTTCATCCTCGTTGCGGCGGGTAACCTGGATTCCGTATACGGCCGCGAGGCGGCTGACGGCCAGAGGTACGGTGGAATGCACCCCGCGCTCCGGTCAAGGATCCGTGGTTACGGGTACGAGGTTTACGTACACAATACGATGAAGGATACCCCCAGGAACAGGCTCAATATAGTCCGGTTCATCGCACAGGAGGTGAAGAAGGACGGGAAGATCCCCCATCTCAACTCCAATGCTATAGCCGAGGTCATAAGGGAGGCACAGCGCAGGAGCGGTGTCAGGGGTGAGCTATCCCTCCGCTTCAGGGAGCTTGGCGGGCTGGTCAGGGCGTCAGGGGACCTTGCCAAGGATAAGAGGCACAGGACCGTGACCGGAGACGACGTGATCCTTGGAAAGGTGTTCGCCAAATCGCTTGAGCAACAGGTGGCGGACCAGACGCTCGCGAAGAGGAAGGCGTATTCCCTGATCAGGTCCACCGGCCATCAGGTGGGGGTCGTCAACGGCCTTGCCGTGATGCAGGGGGATCAGAGCCTCTCCGAGATGTCAGGTATAGTGACCCGCATCGCCGCCGAGGTCACCGCGGCATCCTCCAAGTCGGAGGGTAGGATAATCGCCACGGGAAAGCTCGGGGAGATAGCAAAGGAGTCCGTTCAGAACGTATCGGTCCTCTTCAAGAAGATCACGGGCAAGGACATATCGGAATACGACCTTCACATTCAGTTCGTGGACACATATGGGGTGGAAGGCGACTCCGCATCCATTTCCATAGCGACCGCGGTGATCTCCGCGTTGGAGGAGATACCCATCAGGCAGGATGTCGCAATGACGGGGTCCCTTTCAATAAGGGGAGAGGTCCTGCCCGTGGGTGGGGTAACGGCAAAGATAGAGGCCGCTGCGAAGGCCGGGATATCCACGGTATTGATCCCATCCGCCAACGAAAGGGATGTGCTGCTGGAGGAGAAATACGAGAAGATGGTGAAGATCGTTCCCGTCTCCAACATAAAGGAGGTCCTCTCCCACGCACTTGTGTCCGATCTAAGGAAGGATTCCCTTGTGGATAAGCTCAAGCATCTCTTCAAGGGGCCGGAGATCGCGGTGAGCAGACCAGCCTCGAAGACCGCCCATGCCCTGGAGATGTAGGGGTTCTCATCTATCGAAAGCGTGGGCCTTAGCTATCTACACGGTATCAATGTTCA
>CBDVER010000074.1:0-6919 GCA_965373055.1 uncultured Thermoplasmata archaeon | reverse complement strand
CAATGTCGATATCACGAACATTAAAAGTACAAAACGTTGAGTTCGTGACTATAAACACCGGCCCCTGTCGGAAGATAATTTGTTTCATTTGATCATGCAGCATTTCTTGTATTTCTTTCCGGATCCGCAGGGACAGGGTTTGTTCCTTCCAATTTTCTTCTCTTTCCTGGAATTTGACATCAAGGGCGTCGTGCTGGATTCGACGTCCCCTTCGGTCGCGAAGTTCAAACCCAGGCCCTTGAGATATCTGTAGTAGATCGATGCGGGATGGAACAGGAGATCAGGGTTCATCTTTTCCTTCCATGAATCGTCCTTCGCTATCTCCTCGAACCTTTCCATAATATTACCTCCTATCAATTCTTTCATGAACTGCTCCCCATCCGGCGGATCATCGAATATTGAGAGATTCTCCTCATTACCATCGATCCCGGTTTCCGAATGGTCCATTCTGTTATCGAGGAATTTCTCCGCCAGCTCCCGGATAATGACAAGTTCGTGATCGTCCTTTCGGTACTCTTCCACTATCCTCTTCAATCGGCGGATGTTCTTTTCCTTAAGGAACTTGACAGGTACCGACCAGATCGGGTTCGCTGTTTCCCTTTCCAATTCCTTTGCGATCTTCAGACCTCTTTTCCTGAGTTTTTTCTTACTGCCCATTAACATGAGGATATTCATCATGGCTTTGGTGAAGGATGATCCGATCTCCTTGAACGGGGGAAAACCAGCAAGAAAATTCTTTCTTCCGGTGAAAATGATCCATTCCAGTTCGGAGATGTCTTCCTCCAGTTCCTCGTAATAGATCTGGTTTTTAATGTATTCGTCGAGATCCAAGATGATATCTTCAAGCAATTCATGATACGGTTCATCGGGACAATATATGGACCAGAGGCCGCTGATGGATCGGACGACAAGATCCCTGTCCCCATCTTTCACTTCGAGATCCCTGTCGATCAGTTCTCTGATGGAGTGATACTTTTTGGACCATGTAATAATGTCCTCTTTTGTTACCCTGATCCCAACAGATCTGAGCCCCACCTTGAGGTTCCAGGGTGGGATCGAGTTGACATCAAGTATACTTGTTCCATGATACTCCACCCCTAATCCTGACAACATCCGTGATCCGGACCCGAGATTTATTAGCAGATCAAGGTCCCCGGATCGAAGGGCCTTGATCCTCTCCCTTGCCAATGGGTAGTTCGGATTGAGTTCAAGCGAGTATTTCAGACAGGCCATTCCCAGATCGGGCCTGCCTCCGAAGAGGTACCCGTTTGATGCATTGAAGAAGATCCTGTAAGGTTCCCTGTCGGTGGTCTCATCTTTCAGGAGTGAGAGAAAGGTTTTATCGTATAACTGCGAGGCTTCATGAAACCTGTTCTCGTTGGCCATGTGGAATGCTTCCTCATAAACATCCATCCATTCGATGGGAGGGATGGCATTGTTCATGAGATATATCGCCTCGGGGCCGCCATCACGGTTTGCCCTTTCGAGCTTCTCCCGGTTGACGCAGTCGGATATCCTTTTCATCACTCCGAGAAGCTCTTCTGTTTTATCTGGTCCATCGAAGAATTCATTCGAAAGAAGGCCGGAGATCATGTTTGCTGTTAAAATAAATCGGGGAAATCCCTTATCTTCCTGGATCAGCCATTCACTGATCGTTTTGGGATCAATGAAGCGGGAGATATCATTCCTATCAAGTATGATCTGGAGGTCTTTTTGTATCTCTGCCAGGTCTTCACTCATGGGATCCTCATTCCCCCTAACGAATACCCTGTTAATCATTGTTTCCTTATCGAGTAGTGTACATCAAAAGATGAACCCCAAGGGATGGGTCCCGGCCTGGCCCACTTTCATTTTTCCATTGTTCAGTATTTTTGAAAGTGGGACAGGACGTTATCATATTCCATTAAGCATTGGTATGACCAAAGGAGCCATTCAATCCATTTACCTACCTTTGGCCAAAGATCCGGCCTGACCCTGATCGCGTATTATATCGCATTCACCGAGGAGATAATGATCTTCATAGTCTACGGCGAAGTGGACCCCGACGTGAGGTACATCTGGTGGCTCATGCGGAAGGAAGAGGCCTATTGATCCTCCTTGAGCAACCACTCCCAGATGGGTTTTGTCTCAATTTCTTCATCCACGCTCAATTTTTTCAATGATAGGATCAACTTACCGGACCTACCCAGCTCTTCCTCAGCCTCGAACAATGCTTTGATCTCCCTCTTTCTTGTCTTCCGATCTTCCATATTCCAACAGACCTGGATCAGTTGTCTCTCATCGCCGTTTACTACGACGAAATCGACTTCACCTCTTCCTTTCCAGTAGAATAGATTTTCCTTTCCATATCTTCTGATGAGTTCCATGGCAACCACGTTTTCTGCAATGGAACCAAGGTCCATCCGCTTCGGCCTCTTCACAGACCGTATCATACCCGTATCAATGCAATATAATTTCTTGGGATATTGCTGGATATCCTTTGCCTTGTATGAGATAATAGGAATGAAAGTGAATATCAATGATTCAGAGAGGTATGAGAAGTACTCGTTGATCGTTGCTGATGAGATCTTGATTCCCGCTGAATTCATTGAATTCTTCATCTTGGTGACACTTGTCAGGTTGGAGACATTGTTAAGAAGCAGCGTCACAAGTGATTTTAACTTGTGAACCTCCCTGACACCGAACCTGTTAACAATGTCCCTATTGATGATCGAATGGAACAGCTCTTTGAGGAACTCGCCTTTCAAATGTGGATCAGCGATGGATTGTACCTGTGGATATCCTCCTGTTTCCATATATTCTAAGAGTTGTGTCTGCATCCTTTTTTCATTCCAGTGTTTGTCAATATCACCTTTGAAATCAAGGACTTCGCGAAAATTGAAAGGCTGGATCCTTAATTCCATGAACCTTCCTGTGAGAAGTGATGATAATTCCTGAGACATTATCTCCGAAGAAGAACCTGTGACGATGATCTTCACATTGGAGCTCTTTTCTATCATCGATCTGACCCATCTCTCCCATCCCTGAATGGTCTGTGCTTCATCAATGAAGATCTTAATTGGCCCTTTGGGTTTGAGGAAATTTAGATAGCTCTCATAGATATCAGTTAGAAGCTGGGTTCCCAAGTATGGTTCAAGTGCGGGGTCTTCCAGATTGATGAAGATCGATGAACGGGGATCCATTCCCTTTTCGATCATTCTCTTGATCATCTGTCTGCAGAGATAGGTCTTGCCACTCCTTCTAACACCTGTAACGGCCACAGCTGTTGAGGGGACTCTCAGATAATCTTCGAAACGGTTCAGATACACATCTCGTAAATGCCCGGTTTCAAGCTCTCTTTCCCAGAAGTTGAAAGGAGATATGATCTCCATTAATTCAGAGCGTATCATTCACTATACTAAATGATTTTGGCACATATATAGTTTTGTATACTAAATGATAAGGCCGTTTTTCATGCGGCATTTTCTGTCCAGTACGATCAATATGTGATAGATCTCAACCGAGAAAATCCGGCCTGGCCCATTTAAGATATTCTTCGATAGCGATCGCATATCATATTGCGTTCACCAAAAAGATAATGATCTTTATATTCTACGGCGACGTGGACCCCGACGTGAGGTACGTCTGCCGGCCTGCATTCATAACAATAATAACGAAGGAGACGCCTTACATCCGTATCGGGTGCATATGATGAAACTGATATCCACGTCCATCAAGGGGTTTGACAGTGAGCTGGGTGGGGGGATCCCCCCCGGTTCGATCATACTGATCTCCGGTACCCCGGGCACTTTCAAGTCCTCGCTTGCCTTTTCGATAATCCACAACGCTGCCAAGAAGGAGGGGCACTCGAGCCTCTACCTTTTGCTTGAACAGAGCCAGAAGAGCTTGCTGGGGCAGATGGACAAGATGGGATGGCCCATGGACGATGAGGTCAGGAAGAACATCATAGTTTCCGATGTGGGCAGGATAAGGGCAGCAATGGAGAAGTTCTCCACGGAGAACGATTGGCTCTCCGCACTGAAGACCTACGTCGAGTACCTCGTTGGGGAGAGGAGGGCCAAGCACCTGGTGATCGATTCGCTTCCGGTGATGGAGATCCTTGCGGGCAGCCCCAATAAGAGGGAGTATCTCTTCGGCCTGTTCGAGTGGCTCAGGTCGCTGGGGACCACCACGTTCCTGATATCGGAGAAGAGCTCGCAGAACGTGGATTATGCGGAGGAGGAGTTCCTTGCGGATGGGGTCTTCCAGCTTACCCTCACCCCCATCGGCGACGTGGACCTCCAGAGGAGGATACGCTGTATCAAGCTCAGGGGGATGGCCCACAACACGTCGATGTTCGCCCTTGAGCTCAGGTCGGGGAAGTTCAGGATCGCCCCGGCGATCTGATGATCATTGTTGGGAAATCTTTAAAATCGTATCATGCCCATTACCTTCTGAAGGATTTACATGCAGGAACTAGATGTTGAGAAGGCCGCGGGCATACGCGGCGATCGTGCCTGCCCAAGATGCAAGGTGCCCCTGGTGATCGTAGAGGCGCAGGGGACACAGATTGATGTCTGCGAGAAATGTGGAGGCATCTGGTTCGACCCCCGTGAGCTGGACCGGTTCATGAGCGAGGAGAGCCCCATCGAGCTTCTGATCAATATCAAGGACGCCATAGACAGCGAGAAGCTTCCCTGCCCCGCATGCAGGTGTTTCATGGAGACAAAGGAGATCTACGGGGTGACGGTGGACGAGTGCGCCACCTGTAACGGGATATGGCTGGATGCGGGGGAGATGGAGAAGATCTGGCGGGAGGAGGAGCACATCGAGAAGCCTTACATCTTGGACGAGGATGAGCCCACGCCCGATGAGAAGTACTGGAACATGTTCAGGGAGAAATTTCAGACCCTCAAGAAGTGATCATTTCTTCTTTCCCGTGTACGCCCTTTCGGGGAGGTCCCCCCTGTAGACGCATTTCGTGCATCTGTATGACCTGTATGATCTTGAGATGGTAGGGGATCCGCAAAGGGGGCAGGGATATTCCAGAAGCGCTCCGTCGTTCTCCAGGAAGGACCTCACCTTCCCCATGTCGATCTTCCAGAGGTTCGCCTCCTTGGGCGTCTCGTTCTCCCTTCTGGGATCCAGGATGCCGATGTTGTAGAGGTACATTGTGACATCCCTCCCCTTGACAAGCCTGGTCGCGAACTTGTCGAATATCCTCTGGACCGTTACTGATTTCTCATCCGTGAATTTCTCTTTGAGCATCTCGATGATAGACCTGATCACCTCGTTGCTCTGCTCCTGTATATCCGACATGTTTACATCACCGTACTAACGGAGTGAGGAGGGGTATAGCAATCCGGTAATAAAAGCTTATTTCCCGCTTCTATCGGACAGCAGGTGGAGAATGTGGTCTGCCACCGGTTCAAGGGACGGCCCATGGATCGTTATGTCGGCCTCGGTCCGGGCACCATAATCCATCGGCCTGAACGCGATGGAGCTGTCACAGGCCCTGAAAAGCGGGACGTCCACCAGCGAGTCGCCCACCGCAATGGAGTGATCGAAGGGCCCCCTTTCGTCAATGATCGTCCGGAGGACCCTATCCTTTCCGTCAAGTGGGACCCTCAGGATCCCCTCGCCGGTCAGGAACCCTTTCGGGTCGGCCTCGAGGCCGTTTGCGAAGGTGTCGTGGAACAGCTCCCTTCCAATGATGTCGATGAGGATGTCAAGGCCCCCGGAGATGACGCAGATATAGGCGCCTGTCTCCCTCAACCTGTTGATGGACCGCTCCATCTCCCGGGTTATCCGGACGGAGGAGAGTATGGAACGGACATCCTCGATGGAGATATCCTCCCTGAGCTTCTTCCATATGCTGATATCCCTCCTCATGAACTCCCTGTCGTCGATCTCACCGTTCATGTATGCGTTGAAGGCGTCCTCGTTATCCACTCCGAAATGGTCGTGGACCACCCTCCAGGACGAGCGCTCAACTGTCAGGACCCCATCCATGTCGAAAACGATCAGCGGCCTCAAGAAAGACACCTGTAGAGGTGCCAGGCCGACTGGGGTGGACGCCCTGGTCCGCAGCTGGAATTTCCTCGCGACTCCTCCGTCCCGGCTCCCAACGAGCGTTGAGAATCTACGGTTAGGCTGCTCCCTTCCGGGCCTGACCCGGTCCCCATAGCCAAGGCGTCGATGCGACCCTCCGGTCGCACCAGAGCACCACTTCCAACCCCGAGGGACGTTACATCATAGTCGTCGCTTGGGCCAACTGCATACTGGTTGCGCCGCCCCCAGACTGTCGTCCCGCTGTAGACCGTGCTGCAGCCCGCCTTGCGGCGGGAGGGAGGGCCTAGCTCCCCGACCAAGCCTGGCGGCGAGGCATATAATCCACCCTATATAGATTTTGGCGAAATCATGGCATTCCCCCTCGGTCGTTCCGCTTTTCATCGTAATATATTCCATATGTTCTCTTATCAAGCAGTTGATATCAGATCGGCAAACCCGTTGGGGAAGGGTTTTATATGGGTTGTTACAGATATGGGAGTTGTAAGGAGGCATGATATGAGCGATGATGGGACCTGTGATCCAGAGGTGGACACTATCTGTGTGAGGGATTTCACGATCACCGATGAATTCGTCTATGTTAACCAGTCCGTGGCATGTGGGGATCTCGCCAAGGAGCTGATGGGCGTCCCCAGGGGGGTCGTCTTCGTCTTCAACGACGATGGCACCCCTGTTGGAGCCGTGACCGCAAGGGAGTTCCTGGTCGCCATAATGGAGAAGAAGAACCTCCTGGATATGACCGCGGGGGACGTTATGAACACCAACATCATGGAGGTCGGCATCGAGGACAACATCACCGAGGTGGTCCTGAGGATCTCCAAGCACACCCCGTATGCCGTTGTGGTGAAGGATACCGACGGCGTGTTCATGG
>CBDVER010000073.1:0-6935 GCA_965373055.1 uncultured Thermoplasmata archaeon | reverse complement strand
TCGATGTCGTGATGCTGACCGGGGACAACCGGTCCACAGCCGAGAGGGTGGCAATGGAGGTGGGGATAAGGTGAGTGGTGGCAGTGGTTCTGCCGGGCGACAAGGCGAATGTGGTAAAGGCCCTTCAAAAGAAGGGGCACAGCGTCGCCTTCATAGGGGACGGGATCAACGACGCCCCTGCGCTCGCCACGGCTGACGTGGGTATCGCTATTGGCTCCGGGACGGACGTTGCCGTGGAGAGCGGGGACATCGTTCTCGTGAACGACGACCTCCGCGATGGCGTGGCCTCCATCCAGCTCAGCAGGAAGGTGATGTCCAGGATAAACGGCAATATATTCTGGGCGTTCGCGTACAACATGGCGTTGATACCCGTGGCAGCGGGCGTCCTCAAGCCGCTGTTTGGCATCACCATGATGCCGGAGTTCGCTGCCATGGCGATGGCCGTGAGCTCTGTGACCGTTATCACGCTATCATTGATGCTCAAGCGGTACGTGCCGCCGGTGAGGAGAGAGAGGTGATGATATGGCAATAGATCCGATATGCAGGATGGAAGTTGACGAGGGAAGTGCAAAGTGGGTAAGCCAGCACAAGGGGCAGAAGATATACTTCTGCGCGCCCGGATGCAAGCATAAGTTCGATAAGGACCCGGGCAAGTATCTGTAGGCCCGACCAGCTCATTCGTCGGGCAGGGTCTGCATAACGATTTTCCTGTCGTAGATCCCGAAACCCGCCTTGAGATAGAGCGGTATCGCCCCCTTGTGGTCCCACTCACAGGTATGGAGCCAGACCCTACTGGGCTTTGAGCTCCACGCCAGCTCCAACGCCTTTTCGAGAAGGAACTGCCCCAATCCCCCGCCGAGATAGCCTGGAAGAAGGCCCAGATATGATATCTCCACGTCCCCTTCCGTCCTCCGGTCCAGCTCGATGTATCCGGCAAGTTTTCCGTCAACGTGCAGCGTGTGTAGCTCCACAAGGTCATCCTCGAGGATCGCCTTCAGCTCCTCTTCCGGCATCAAGGCCCTGTCAAACCATTGATGTTCTTTGCCCACGGCCTCGTAGAGCATCAGATGTTCTTCCGGTTTGACCTTGGTTCTCTTCCTCATCTCGGCCTTTCCCTCGATGGGTGGCGCTTTAAAGTCTGATGTCTTTTTCATCTCCAGATATACTGTGTGAACTGGAACGTTTCTCATTATTGACACCTAATCGGCTCGGCTGTAATATTGATTTGCATATGCGTTGTAATGTATCATTAGAGGCAATATCCTCGCTTAATATAATATAATGGTAGAGGAGAACTCCATGAAAATAATAATATAACCCCATCTCTCTAATGGGTTCAGGGAGGGGGAGCAACCCATTGAGAGGAGGAACATGTATGGCGACAAGATTATATGTCCTTATATTGACAATATCTCTATTGGCGATCAATGGAGTATCGGCGGTAGACATTCCCGATGAAGGGGTGGATCATGATACCAGAGCACTGCCCTTGATAAGCGGTGCAATAACGACCAACCAGACCTGGTCCGGTGAATATGAACTTGGTTGGACTACGATAATGCCCAATGTCACGGTAAATATCACCGCAGGCTCAAAAATCTACCCGAAGGCGTGGATAGGCCTATACGTTGAAGGATGCCTCAATATACTGGGTGAATATGGGGATCATGTGGTATTCGGCAATCCGGGTGGAGATCGATTTTATGGTATTAGTGTAAATAAAACAGGCAAAGCAATGGTGATGAATTGCACCTTTAATAATGCAGTATTTGGATTGGGTAGCCAGGGGACCGACCTCGTGATATTTGATTCCAAATTTATTGAAGTCAAGTCTCCAATAGAATGGAATGGCTTGAATCTTATCATTGTGAATTGCACGATCAAGACTTCAGTTTCAGTATCCACCGGAATCCGAATCTACAATAATAACGGCCTTGCCCATATCTCCGATGTATCGATTGATGGAAATCTATTCGGAGTTGTGATAAATAACCGCAGCAATGTGATCATAAAGAATCTTTCTGTGAATGAGGCCTATTATGGTTTATGGCTGGGGAATGGAGCTTCAAACATCTCCACCTCTGATGTGTATGTTACAGGAACAAGTCAGATTCCCGATGCCAGCGGCATATGTCTCGAAGGGTCGATCAATGAAACCATCATCCATAACGTAACTCTGGAAAGCATTGAGATCGGAGTCCACATGGTTGATGTTCCCGATTCGGAGGTGACCTTTACTGAGGTCCACTTTGGTGACAATGTGGGCAATAGGATCATGATGGAGGGGGCCCCCAACTCCACATTCATCTTCAAGAACTGCACCTTTCCGATCCGGGGTCCATCCGGCCCTATTGGTGTTATCGAGGATAAGATGCAGGCCGGCCCCACGATCTACATGAACGGTAATATCGGATGGCCCAACAGGATCACCTTCAAGGGGAACGGCTCCGCATACATGGGGTATTACTCGTCAGTTAAAGTGATAGATGCAAAGGGATCGCCGATAGGTTGCAACATGAACATGATCAACAGGACGATCGATGAGGATGTCAACATCTCCATCGGTGAAACGGGAGAGATCACCATTCCTATTATCTGGGAATTTCAGGACAGGGATAATAGGTTTTACCTGAACCACGATTATATCTTCACCACATCAGATAATTCAAGCAACATCTATTCCATCTACAACATGTCCCATCCCGGACAGTACTTCAATGTGACTATAGACAGTTGGCCCTGGAATAATTTCACCCAGGAGATGACCATGTTCGAGGATGAGGTAAAGCGGATCGACCTGACAGATCACTTCTTTGATCCGGAAGGAGAACCAATGACCTTCGAGGTGAGGTCAGGACCCGAGATCATAACATCCATATTTGACGGGAACCTGGACATTGCGACCAAACTGGAAAATTGGTATGGTGAAAGTTGGTTCCATATCCAGGGTACGGATACTGGCGGCAATACGACCGGCGTCAATGTGACACTGAATATATTTCCAATAAACGATGCGCCTGTGATATTGGGGCCATTCCCAGAAGTTTCTACACCGGAGGACACTCCAGTATCCTTCAACCTTACACAATATGGCAATGACATGGAGGATGATGAGCTTTCATGGTATCTGATATCTCATCCCAACTGTTCTGCATCTATCGATGTGAGTTCCCGGACCCTCATGATAATTCCGGATGAGGATTGGTTTGGCAGTACCAATATCAGCTTACTCGTATCCGATGGGGAAGCCAATTCCTCGATCACCGATCTAACCCTTGTTGTCTCCTCCGTTAACGATGCCCCGGAGATCTGGATAAACGACCCGAAGGGCGACCTGTTTCCCGTTGTTATGTATCAATTGAATCAGACCGTTCAGATCGAAGTATACATGTTGGAGGTCCTGGAGGACGTCCCATTCCCTTTCCTTCTTAACGGAAGCGATATCGACGATGAAAACCTAAAATTCGCATTCATTCCCGAAGAGACATTCAATGGGAATGTAAAGTCCAACGAATTTGAATTTGTGGATTCGAGCAAGTATAATACCACATTGTTCGAGGTATCCAGGGAGATCGAATACCAGACATTGAAGGATAATGATCAGGGGGACCTGGCGAGGTTTCTGATAAGCGATGGTGAGATCGACACGCTCGTCTGGGTATGGTTCAACGTGACGGCGGTGAACGATATCCCGGTTCTGGATGTTCCTGATGACTGGAATATCACCATCAAAACAGGCGAGGAGGCCTCGATCGACCTCTCGGAGATGATATATGATGTGGATGGTGACCAGGTAACCATAACAGTATCCCCCTCGGAGTTCATCATCGTGGATGGGTTCAAATTAATTTTCAATTTCCCAACATACCTTGCGGGCGAGGTTAGAGTGATAATAATCCAGTTATCGGATGGTCAGGCTGATACCTTCCGCACACTCAGGATATTTCTTTCCGCAATAGAGGGACCGGATCCTGAACCCGAACCGGAACCTGAACCAGAGAAAATTTTCATTGAGGATCTCAATGTGATCGCCACGGAGGACGGGTGGGTGATCACCGCATCCGGTCCCGAGAATGTAACCATATACATTGCCGTCGAGGACGGGTCCGGGGGATGGAATTATTATCTGATGGACAATCGGGACGGTATTCTTGAACTCCTCATCACCGGAGATGACGCACAGGAGGGTTTCTCCTTCTTCATCACTGATAACGACGGTGGGGAAAGCCTCTTTCCCGAGTTGGAATCCTCCTTTGCGGAGCTTCCGAAATCAGATGATGGAACCGAGGATGAAATGGAATACTGGTGGCTCCTCTTGGTCGCGCTTGTGCTAATCATCATCGTTATCGTTGCTCTGATGGTCGTTCGAAGGGGAAGAGATGATAATGATGAATGGGAAGAGTAGCAAAACTCCCATCTAATCATCATGTTGACGGCCCTTGTATCGGTGCCGATCAGTAGAAAAAGATACGATGCGGAAATAATTTAATTGCCATGACCTTATATCTAGATACGGAGATCGAAATGGACCTGAAAAGCCTAGGGTGGTCATGTTTCTTCCAGGAGTCACTGGATAAGCTCTCACTGGAGGGGCCTTTTGAAGGACATGAAGCATTATCAACGCTACAAGAAGAAGGGAGAATGAATCCAGATAACGCGTAATTTAATCGAACATATCTCCCCATTGGCCCTGCAGATTCACAACATTTCCGCAGGATAGACACTGGGATGCCTGCCCGAGAAAGAACTCCTTCTGGCCCGGTTTCTTCATCATGATGATCTGGTGTTCGGTCTCGACCCCGCAGGCCCTGCACGCTGTTCGTCTGGTCTCTATATTTACCATCTTTACCACCCTGGTTTTCCTTCAAAACGGGTTTAAACATTTTATTATTGTTGGTTATAGAATCGCTAAAAAAAGATAATAGAAGGTGGGTTGTTGGACAAATCTATCCTCTCCAGGCATCTCCGTGCTTGTTAGCGGGACGCCATCAGCATGTTCGATCTCTCATTAATATATCTACCTCAATACTCCTCGAGTATCTCAACATCGGCCACGCTGACCACTGCGGGTTCCGAAGGGGTGGTGATCAAAGGAGCCGTACTGGGTTTGGGCCTGTATCTGTCCATTTCCTCCTGCTGGATCCTCTTTAGCTGTTTGTAAACACTGAGTAGAACCAGGGTGGATACCGGGCCTGTAATGAGGACTCCCACACCCACTAAAAGATATCCGGAGATGCCGAAGATGGAGACAAGGATCAATAGAAGAAGAAGTTTCCATTTGTGCCCGTCTGTGAGGTCCCCACTTTCGGAGAGCGCCTCTATAGGGCCACACTCCTCATTTACAATGAAGAAGTAATAGAACATATACTTGATCGTCCAGTATATCCCGGGGATGATGAAAAGCACATATCCGATCCCGACTACCAACGAGTATAGAAATCCGGAAACCGCAACCAGAAGATATGTGGAGATCTCCGTCTCCTGGTTTTCCTCTCCACGTTCTTGTGCTTGAACATTGAAGCCGATGGATGCCATGGTGGCCGTTCTGATATTGCCAAATACCCCGTTGATCATGGATGCAAGATAGCCTGCCGGGGGCATTCCCCTCATGAAGAAGAACTGCACGCCGATCAGGGGGAGCATGAATATAGTGAACAGGAGGTAATATCCAGAGAAACTCAGAGGTTTGCTGAAATATGTGCCGAAGCCTTCGCTGAACGCTTTCGTTATCGAGAAAGTATCCTCCATCCTATGCCTTCCTAATACCATGTAATGGTGAGGCGGTATATTATCATTATTTCATATCGTTCGAATTCAGAATAGTTCCAATAGTGAATTTCAATTAGGTGCCCCCATAGAGGAGATATCTCCGGGGGAGCACTCTGATCTCGAGAGACAGAAGATGGACCCGATCCAGGTAATACATCATGATCGGGGACAGCCGGGGCGAGCGTGGGGCCAACATGAATGGCTAGGTTCGGCGAAGAGCTTGTAGCTAAGTTGAGATCGGCCGATATCTGCAATAGACCGGTTATCGATCTATTTGCCTCTCAGCTCCTTGCTCAACGCATCCATCTCGCCTATGGCAGGTTTGATCTTGGCAAGGCAATCGTCTTTGATCTTCAGGGCCTCCTCTGTAGCCTTGGGGATGGTGGCTATCCTATCCATCTCCGTTTTGATCCCCTCGACAAGAAGCTGCTTCCTCTTTTCTGCCAAAATTATAAAATCCTTATAATCCTCAAACGTCCCCCCATCTACCACGATGAAGCTCTTGAACGTCCTCAATTTCTCCAGATCCGAGTTGATACTCTCCTCTGCCCAGAAGCAGATCTCATCCTTGTCGTAGTTGAACCCGACCATGTCCCTGATATCATTCAATTTTGATATTCCGTAGAATTCCACTCCCTCGCCCTTGAATGAGCTTCCCCCGTCTATGATGACCTCCTCCTCCTCTTTCTCCTCTTCCTGCGCCCCTCCGAAGGCCTCCTCCAAACCCCCCATCATGGCCCCACCGAGCTCGCTCATCAATTTCTCCATGATCTCGTCGGTCTCCTCCATGACCGGGGTCAGCCGTTCTCCCAGCTGTTCCATGAAAGGTTCCAGATGCTCATACGCTCCCTGGATCTCGCTGATACGGTCCAACTCCATATCGATCTCCTCATCGGCAAGGAAGTTATCATTCTGGAACTTGACGATCTCCACCTGCTTCTCCTTCGGGTCAAGAGAGAGGATATCCTGGAGCCAGGCCCTCATGATCTCAACAGCCCCTGCGAGAAATCCGACCATTGTATCCACGATCTCCTGGTCGTGTTCCCTCACATCCTCGATCGTCTGGATAGCTCGGAGCTTTTCCAAAACCTCCCGCTTTGCTTTTTCAATCTCCTCCAGGTTATCACCACCTTGAACACCGAGGGCATAGATATTTAATGATTATT
>CBDVER010000072.1:0-6950 GCA_965373055.1 uncultured Thermoplasmata archaeon | reverse complement strand
CGTTTCCATAATGGGTAAGGGTGCATTGACCATAGATAATACGAGCTTTACCTCAAATGTCACCTTTTCATCAGGAGCTGCGGCGATCTCAGCGACCGATGGTGTTGATATCGTCATTGAGGAGATCAATATCACGGGAACGTACAACGCAGGCATGTTCGCCTCCTTCTCCAATGTGGATGTTCGGGGTGTGGATATCGACCTGCCCGGAGGGATCTACGGCCTCAAATTCGATAACTGCTCCATGTCACCCCTGTCCGACATATATGTGGGAGGATGTGATATTGGCGTATCGTTCATCGGCTGTAGCGGGGACCTTGCCCTCAGGGGATCACATATCGACAACGCCTATTACGGGGTCATCCTCCACGGCCCTTCACAGCTCATTATTAACGATATGGTTGTCAACAGGACCACAAAAGGGGTTGTCTCATACGGCCCTCTGCTTGTCAACAACACCAGGTTCATCACGAACGGAGTGTGCATATCGATCAAGGATGATAGGCTCCTGCAGGTGAGCAACACGCGGTTCGAGGCGTTCGAATTCTGGGGGATCATGGTCCAGACATGGGAGGATGGAGTAACATTCACCGATCAAAACACCTTCATCGGTGCCGAGGGGGCGTTCGGTGATATCGCTTTCTACGGCATTGTGGACATCAGGGTCGTCGGCCCTGAGGGGATAACCGTCAAAGGAGCAGAGATTTGGATCCGATCTCCCTTCGGAACCTCGGACAGGATGGGACAGGGGGACCTTGAGATCATCTGGGGTTACCTTGACGAGGGAGTATTGGTAGACGATCTGGATTACACGGCCAACTCCTCATGGGCGCCCGCTGAGGGGTCCACCGATTTCAGGATGGAGGAGGGGTTGATCGTGGAGGTCTACCTCCCCCTTGTGGACGTGTGGGTGCGATCCGTGGAAGTTGAGGACGGAAAAGCGCTCGTAGACCTGACAGTTATCGGAACCGATGCGAATGAGGTTTCCCTCACCGTCCATATCGACGGGGCTGATTACGAAACCCTGACCACGGACCTTTCCGTTGAGGATGTCGTCCAGCTGGAATTCGACATGCCGGACCTCTCAAAGGGCGAACATACCGTATCGGTCGAGGCTTCCTCGGCGGATGAGTGGGACGGCAGCGACGGCATCTTGCTGGGGAATAACCAGATGAGCGAAACGTTCGAGGAACGGGAGGAGACGGGAGATGAGCTTCTGCTCATCTACCTCCTCGTGGTCGGAGCGATAATGCTGTTCATCGTCCCGATCCTCCTCCGTAGAAAGGAATGACAGCATTGATATCGGTCGATTTTTTCGATACTAACGTTTAAAAGGGGGGTTTCATTTCTCCTGCTCATGAACGCCTCCGTCAACAAGGATATCGAGTACTCGACCGTCACTGAGGTCTCCGGACCGCTGCTGGTTCTGGAAGGCATCGCAGGAGCGGCCTATGGAGAGGTGGTCAAGATCAGATCGCCAACCGGCGAGATCAGGCTGGGGCAGGTTCTTGAGGCCCATCGGGACAAGGCGATCATACAGGTATTCGAGGGAACCAAAGGCCTTGATACGAAGGCCACATCCGTGAGGTTCACCGGCGAGACCATGAAAATGCCCCTTTCCATCGACCTGTTGGGAAGGGTATTCTCGGGCACCGGCAGGCCGATAGACGACGGACCCGCGATCATACCCGAGGAGCGTAGGGACATAAACGGTGAGCCGATAAACCCCACGGCACGCGAGTACCCCAAGGAGTTCATCCAGACCGGCATATCAACAATAGATGGGATGAACACGCTGGTGAGAGGGCAGAAGCTTCCTATATTCTCGGCATCAGGCCTGCCCCACAACGACCTGGCAGCCCAGATAGCAAGGCAGGCGAAGGTACTTGGCGGGGAGGAGGAGTTCGCGGTCATCTTCTGTGCCATGGGCATTACATCGGAGGAGGCGAATTTCTTCATCAGTTCATTCGAACAATCGGGCGCTCTCGAGAGGGCCGTCCTGTTCCTCAACCTGGCTGATGACCCTGCCATCGAGAGGATCATCATCCCAAGGATGGCACTTACAGCGGCTGAGTACCTTGCATTTACCAAGGGAATGCACATCCTCGTGATACTCACAGACCTCACGAACTACTGTGAGGCCCTCAGGGAGATCGCCGCTGCCAGGGAGGAGGTCCCGGGCAGGAGGGGATATCCTGGCTATATGTACACGGACCTTTCACAGATCTACGAGAGGGCCGGCAGGATCAAGGGTAACGAGGGGTCGATCACCCAGATACCCATCCTGACCATGCCGGACGATGATATCACACACCCGATCCCCGATCTCACCGGATATATCACCGAGGGCCAGATAGTGCTCTCCCGCGAACTTCACAGGAAGGCGATAAGGCCCCCGATAAACGTCCTGCCCTGCCTTTCCAGGCTCATGAAACAGGGAATAGGGGAGGGAAGGACCAGGGCAGATCACGATCAGGTCTCAAATCAGCTGTATGCGGCGTATGCCGAGGGTGTCAACCTCCGTGATCTGGTTGCGGTCGTGGGAGAGGAGGCCCTCACGGAGAGGGATCGTTCATATCTCAAATTCTCTGACGCCTTCGAGAAGGAGTTCATATCCCAGGGGAGCGAGGAGGAGAGGACCATCAACGACACTCTCGACCTATCCTGGAGACTTCTGACCATCATTCCCAGGGAGGACCTCAAGAGGATCGATGAGAAGTACATCAAAGCCTACTATCCCACATAATGGAAAATTGTATCCCCCTTCCACGTACACATGTGCAAAATCTGTATCAATGAATTTATAAAGGGATCAATAGGATTATAAGGCGATGAAGAGAGCTTACCGCTGTCTCCTGTTCGTCGTGCTCCTTATCATGGCTGGAGGGTCGCTGCCCATTACCAGCGGTGAGCGAGAAAACGTGGATCGAACAGTTTTTGAAACAAGAGGCACCAGGACGATCTGGAACGGGACGCTTCAAATAAATAACGATACACACCTCGTACAGCTTGCAAAGAATTACTCCTGGCCCGGCTCCGGTACGGAAACGGACCCGTATGTTATCGCCAATTACGCGTTCATTGGATCGGGCCTGTACTCAATATCAATAAATTTCACCACACTCCATATCCAGATAACAAATTGTACCATTGGAGAGGATGAGAACAGCACCTCGAATAATCCGGAATATGGGATATTCCTTTATTATGCGTCGAACATAGCTATAGATCACTGTCATATCAATATGGAGATCATGGGCATCCATGCCTACTATGTGCATGAACTGGAGATCCAGACATGCACTATCTTCTCAACCTGCATCCGGGAAGCCACCTACGGCATTTTCACTGATCATTGCACGGAGGTCAGGATCTTCGGATGTGTCCTCAGATCGTTGGACAAGGGAATTGTATCCAGCAATGACCAGAGGATCTACGTTGAAGAGAATAGGATCGAAAAAATCAGAAAGGAGGGCGTTTACCTTTATTTCGCCCAGACGACCGACATATCTCGAAATCGTATACAGGCGGAACTGTATGGAGTGTATACCTGGAATTCATGGGGTATGAACCTGATCGAGAATCATATCTCAAATTGTTCCGGAGGAGGCATATCATGTGTAAACTCATTCGGGACCATAAGAAACAATACGATAACCGATAGCGAAAATTTCGGAATATACGCGGTAAAAGGTGAATGGAACGTCATGGGGAACACCATATCCGATTGCGGAAGCATCGGCATCGAGCTGTCGACCAATTCTACCCAGATAGAGGATAACACCATAACCTCATGCCTGGGTGGAGGTATCGATTTTTCCGGAGGATCATCCGAGATAGAGAACAACGTGATCACATCCTGCTCCCGGTTCGGGATTGGGGTGAGGTCCAGGGGAACTGTCTCCACCAGACAGGTCAAGATAGCTGGAAACCTGGTGGCCAATATCAAAGGGATAGGGATCTATCTGGAGAATTCAACCAGCTGCAGTATCAAGGATAACCTGATCGTTAAATGCAGCGGTTTCGGGATCTGGACATGTGGTGAAAATGATGGGGATAATCTCATTCATCTGAATTCCTTCATTAATAACAACAACGTGAGCTACTTTCTTGACGATGATGTCATCCAGGCGACCACATCCACTTCCTCCAACGAATGGAATGGGTATAATAGGGGGAATTTCTGGTCGGACCTCACCATTGCTGACGAGAATGGGGACGGGATCGTGGACGCCCAATATCCCATCATACAGGATCAATCCCATGACAACTACCCATTGACATATTCCCCCCATATCCCGGGCCCACTCCGGATCGACTCATACGAGGTGAAAGACGAAAGGATCCGGCTCAACTGGACCCTCCCACCCACCGAATATGTAGGAGGGTCCATCAGGGTCTATCGTGGGGCCGACAGAGACGATCTACAATATGTTGCAATACTGCCCGGGCACGCCACGGAATTCACCGAAAAAACCCCTATAGTGGAGGGAAACATTTTCTACATGGTCTCACTTGAAACCACCTGGGATTGTGAGATCTATTCCTGCCCGTTTGAAATGGAGATAAACCTGGCCCCCCCGGAAGTGGAGATAACCGGCCCCGTGGATGGCTCCTATGTAAACGATCCTAACCTTACCATCAGCTGGAAGATGTACGATGAGGGGTCCGGCCTCGATCACGTGGAGATAACGCTCAACGATGGGGAGTGGATCAATATCGGCCTTTTGTACGAATTTGACCTGTACTCTCTCCTCTCCAACGTGGCGATCCACCCGTTGGAAGGGCACTATTCCATCTCCGTCAGGGTATATGACCACATAGGCTTACATTCCACAGATACCATCCATCTCTTCCTTGATATGACGGACCCGGTGGTATCCATAATATCTCCTGAGGCTGGAACCTACCTGAAGGGGTCATCTTTCCTGGTGGAATGGAGCTCCGAGAGCGACGTGTCAGGTATCTCACATTATCTTGTCAAAATGGATGAGGGGAAGGAACTTCGGGTGGAGGGGAACAGCATCATGTATTACTATCTGGAGGATGGAAGGCACATGATCTCGGTGGTCGCCCTTGACAATGCGGGAAACAGCGAGAGATGCTACTCACATTTCTATGTGGACAATACTGCTCCTTACCTCAACATGAGGACGGAATTCCCTGGAAATTACTCGGCCAGCAGGAATATCCTGCTCGAATGGGATGCCCACGATGATCTATCCGGCCTGGATCGCCTGTTGCTCAAGGTCGACAACAATATGTGGATCAGGCCGGATGGTGAGGGCCATCATACTGTAGCCAACCTCGAAGAGGGGCTTCACCTGATCAATATACTGGCATATGACAACGTTGGTAATTTCAATGATCTCCTCTTTTCGATCAAGGTTGATCTCAAGGACCCTTACATCAACATCCATTTCCCGGCCCACGGCGAGTTGGTAACACGAAGTGAGGACCTCAAATTCGGCTGGGTGGGAATGGACACAGGAAGCGGGATATCAGGATATGAGGTGTTTCTGGATGATGAGCCTGGTGTAACGACCTCACTGACCCATAGGTCTTACGACAAGCTGGCCCAGGGAAACCACACCCTGAGGGTTGTGGCGATCGATGAGGTGGGAAGAAGAGGGGATATGACCGTCGAATTTTCCATTGATTCCATAAAGCCCACTGCGGCCATGCTGACGCCCGTTGGATATGGAGTTACACTCCCGTGCTGCATCGAGATCGTGTTCTCAGAGGAGATGGAGAAGAAGACGGTCAGGGTTTGGGTGAACGGAGAGCCTGGAATAATTAACTGGTTGAATGGCAACTGGCTCAAAGTATGGCCTCACAGCGATTTCGAGCTCGGCACCACGTATCTCGTGCAGATCTCGGGGGGGGATCTGTCGGGCAATTATCTGGTAGGTACATCCTTTAAATTCTCCACTACCAACCTAGGCATTCTAAAGGGAAAAGTGGTGGATTCCAACGGGAATCCGATCCCAAACTGCATGATCTACATCGATGAAATGACGATAACATCAGATCTGAACGGCGATTTCAACCTCTCCCTTCCATCGGGGGCATACACCGTGATCTTCAAAAAGCCGGGGTTCGAGGATAGGTCGATGGAGGTGGAGATCAAAATGGGAGAGGAGAGGACCCTACCGGCTATCAACCTGATTCTCCAGAACGAGGGCAAGATCCTGAACTGGAGAGGATATCTCAACCTCCTGATCGCTCTTACGCTTGCCCTCATCATGATCTCCTCCATCTTCATGTTCATATACTACCGGAGGCCCAGGGCCCTGGAGAAGGAGCCGCCCGAGATGAAAGAGGTCATGAACTCCGTGAGGAGGTTTAGACCCGGCAGTTTCAATATCACGAGAGGGCCACCTAGACCTAAACGATCGACCGCAGCACCACGGGTCCAACCTCCCATAGGGAAAAATGACGTGTACGAGAAGTTGGGGGTGACCAGCGAGGACCTGGATGCGGAGATCATGAACGCATATGCCCGACTGAACTGTAGATAGGATACGGCCTGCAGAAGTTCGGATCGTGAGACTGATAACAAATCCTTTATTATAATTGATATGACTAACCATATTCGGATGAGATACACCTACCTCAGCATGGTCGTAGTCTTGACGCTCTTCACAATCTCCCTAAATGGCCTCATATTGGCAGATACTTCAGGTGTTGAGGCCGACAACACCCGGCAGATATCCGGGCCATTTACCATCAATTACATCCTCATCAACAATGAGACCGACCTATCCGACCAGGCATCCGACAACGGCTGGCCCGGGGACGGTTTGGAAGATGACCCATATCTCATATCGAATTACACCTTTGATGGGACCTCACAGGTGGCGGGCATATACATGGGCAATACCACAAGCCACATAACGATCTACAACTGTACCATCAGCGATCTGAGCATATCCACCAGCATCGCGGGT
>CBDVER010000071.1:0-6966 GCA_965373055.1 uncultured Thermoplasmata archaeon | reverse complement strand
ATCTTGTATTTCGGATGGGCCATCGTATAGCTGAAATATCCCATCAGGGCGACGACGGTCCTCGTCAACCACCAGAAACCAATGGGTTTTTCCAGCATCTCGGAGGGGTTGTAACTTCCCCACAGGGACCCATGCTTGTTGGTGAGCTGTTTCCTGCCGAAGCCGTTCCAGAAGGCCTGCTTGAAGAACCCCACGAATGTGGACCTCTCCTTGTGGTAGATGATCATCCTCTCGTTCAGGGCGATCCTGGAACCCCCCTTCACCGCCCTGAAGTTCATGTCAATATCCTCCGCAGTGACGAACCTGGGATCAAAACCCTTTATCTTCTCCAGCAAAGGTTTCCGGTATGCCAGATTGCAGGAGGGGAACGTGATGTCCTGGCCATCCTGATATACCTCCACACGGCCCAGGGATTGGAATGCCTCATATCCCATGGCCACGGTCTTCCCACCGACGATATCTGACGTTGTGAGCGATCTCCTGATCTCCCTGGCCCAGAAGGGATTTGCTATGCAGTCGCCGTCCGTGAAAGCCACGATCCCGCCCTTGGCCATCTCGATGCCCTTGTTCCTGCTCTCGCCCCTCTGGGCTGCATATTGATGCAGGATTATGAAAGGGTACTCCTTCTGATACCCCCTGACGATCTCCTGGGTCCGATCGGTGGACGCAGCATCTATGATGAGGACCTCTATCGGGCCCTCCTGTACTACCAGGGAATCGAGGAGGCCGCCCATGTTCTGGGCCTCGTTCTTGACCGTCACCACGACCGAGATCAGCTCTCTCTCCTTTCCAGATGCCTTCTTCACCATCTCTGTCTCCTGTCTACCTTCTCTTCTGGACGATAAAATCAGCAAGTGTCATGCCCTTGGATTCCATCGAGCCGGTGATATGCACCTCCTCGACCGCCTCCATGAGCTCTATCCCCAGGGCCGTCTCCAGCTTCTTGATGAACTTATCGGATGGGTGGATCTCACCGTTCTCCAGGTTGCTGATAACGGAGACCTTCTCATTGATCTTCCTTCCCAGGTCCTCTCTTGACCAGCCTTTACCCTCCCTTGCTCTCTGCACCCGTATAGGATAATCCTCCGCAAGCTCTTTCTCCCTTGACGAAAGGGCATCTTTCTTCCTGGAGGACCACATCGGGGTAGAGGGGGAGCTTGACGGTGCCGCCTGCAGGGGTGGCGGTGCCCTCTTTATCGCCGTTCCGAACCTTGTACAATCCGGGCATACATACATCTCGGCCCCGGCGATCAACACAGGTGTCATGCGGCCACCCTTCCTTCCACACTTCTCGCATTCAGCCATTGTATTACACCCCTACCGTTATGTGAACTTGATTGGCCGGGAGTTATAAAAGGAATACGGGCCTAACCCATCCCCCAGGTCGGTTTTTCCCTCCTCTTTATCTCGAGGATGTGTTCCAGCGTCTCCCTCTCCTCCATGGTCAATTCCGCTCTTTTCACCAGATATGGGACCTTTCCCTCCGGTATCTCGATGTAGAGTACATCATCCTCGTTGAAGTGCCTGCCCACCATTGGGCCCTCTATGGCCATGGCGACCTCATCGCCCATCTTGGCCTCCTTGATGGTCTTCTTCTCCAGCTGTATGGATGATATCTTTCCAATGACCTTGCCATCCTCCCTCATCACCTTCTGATGGCTCCTGATCCTTCCCGCCAACACCTTTGCACCGAAGACGGCCGGTTTGGATATGCGGAAGATATGGTCCCTCATGACGAGGAGCTTTGCGGGATGGGCATACTCCTGCCTCCTCTCATCATCCAGCTCCCTCTTCTTTGAGCGAGACCACTCCTCGTAATCCTCTATGATCTTGTAGATGACATTGTTCCTTATGATCTTGACATCCTCATCCTCGGCCATCCTCTCCACATCCGGCAGGGGCTTGATGTTGAATGCCAGCAGGATACGTTTCAGCGGGTCCTCGTACGAGGCAACGTCCTTTATGTCCCTCTCGGAGATATCACCCACCTCTGCTTTTGAGATCTTGACATCCTGCTGCTCCAGGAGCTTCGACATGGCCTCGAGCGACCCGATGGCATCGGCCTTCACGTGGATCCCCTCCGGATCGAGCTCTATGGATACCTCCGTCAGCCTCTTGACCTCCAGAAGGGCATCCTCGAGGGTAACCTCATCTCTTACCACCCTGATGGGCGCCCCCGCCAACACATCGCCCGCGCCCTTGGCCAGGATCTTCACCCCGGCTGCCGCGTGGATCTCCCTGACGTTGTCGAACTTCTCCCTCGGATCGCGGATCTCATCCATTGGCTTGGGTTTCAGAAGGGATTTGATGCGAAACTCCCCGGGCTCGCCTTTGGTGCCCATTACGACAAGGTCGCCCTTTCTGATATTGCCGCTGAAGATGATGGTGTCCATAGTTATCCCCAGCCCCTTCTCCTCCTTCACCTCGAGGATGGTGCCCTCCCCGGGGACCTCCTCCGTCTCCAGTTCCCCCTCAAGAAACCTCTGGGCGAGGCCCATAAGAAGCATCAGTGCGTCGGGAACGCCCAGCCCCCACCTCGCAGCCATCGGGACCATCGCAATGGTGTTGGTGAAGTCGCTGACCCTGTCATATCTATCCGCGTTGAAACCGTGGGAGGCCAGGTCTCCAATGAGGGAGAATATCCTCTTGTCCAGCTCCTCCAGTAGAAGGTCATCCTGCTCATTCATGTTCAGTATGAACGGCTGGTCCTCCTCCACCTTCCATCCGTTTATCCGATCTATCTTGTTCAGGGCGATGATGAAAGGTGTCTTGTACTGTTTCAGGATGTTTATCGATTCTATCGTCTGGGGCTTGAGGCCTTCCATCACGTCGATGACCAGAAGGGCGATATCTGCAAGGGACCCGCCCCTTGCCCGAAGTGATGTGAACGACTCGTGGCCGGGCGTGTCTATGAACAGGAGTCCAGGTAATGAGAAGCCCTTGCCTGCAAGGAGCTTTCCGCACAACTTCTCTATCGCCTCGGTGGGGACCTCCGTGGCTCCGATATGCTGAGTGATCTTACCCGCCTCACGGTCCACCACAGCGCCTCCTCTTATCCGGTCCAGGAACGTGGTCTTGCCATGGTCCACATGGCCCAGAACGGATACGATGGGCTGTCTGATGTACATTGTCGGTACCCCCGGAGAAGGAGCGATAGGGGGAGGTGTTATAATAATCTTCCAAGGAGCGGAGGAGATATGGGGGCTGCTTTCCAAGGGGGCTCTCTATTATTGATCGACAAGAAATTATTTGTACAAGATAAAATCCTTTCGTCATATCTGATAATATCCGTATTGTGGGAGAAGTTGGAATCTCGAATACCGGGTTTATCGTTCCTGATAGGAGGGAAAAATATGTTCAAATGGTCCCGCTGGTTGAGATGCATTCTTATCGCTGTGATGATGGTCGTATTATCGTTCCTTTCCATGTATACATCAGAGGCGGAGGGAGGCGACCCGGTCGCTGTGGCCTCCATACCGGGAGCAACGTATCGTACCGGGACATGGTATGTGAACGATACGCAGAACCTGTCCGATGAGGTGATCATCCTCTCCGGGGACCTTATCATCAACAACGGCGGGGAGCTGAACCTGAAGAACGTTACCCTGATGATGAACTGCACGACGTCCAACGGTGAGTATGAGATACGTGTCTACGGTAAGCTCAATATAACTGATGGGGACGGCGATCCTTCCACGACGAACGACCGGTCCAATATAACGGACAGCCCGTACGACAGTGATAACCGTTCCAGCGCATTCGATTTCAGATACTATTTTTGGGTCTACTACAGCGAGGGGTTCTCCATCACCAATTCCATATTAAGGGAGTGTGGATGGTCCTCCAGTACCTCGGCATTAGGGCTGTTCATCGTCTATACTGATAAAGCCAACATCCAGAACAATACGATCGAGAACTGTCATTCGGGTATCACCCTTAGCTACTCTGACGAATACAGAATAATCAACAATACTATCCGGAACTGCTATTCCATAGGTATCGACATGAAAAATTACTGCAATTACGGTGCGATCGACAATAACCGGATCTACCACAATGATTTCGGATTATACGTGTATGCAAAATATACTTCTGTGAGGGGGAACTCGATCTACAACAACTCCAATGTATATTCGAATCCCCCCGTTACAAGCAGGATGGGCATATCGGTCAGGATGGATTATTCGGAGATAGGCAATAACCAGATATACAGCAACGGGGGCCATGATTGGTGCCTGAACTTACAGGTCAGATCGTCGCAAAACCTGAACATCCACAACAATACCATTTCAAAACATAAGACAACCAGTTCAGGATATTTTTCATTATATATCTCGGACTCAAAGAATATCTATCTACATAACAATACGATCTCGGATAACGAAGGAAGTGGGCTATTTATCCAAATTTCATCTAATTATAACAATATTTTCGTCATCGAGAACAATATCTCCAACAACAAGGGCAATGGCATCTATATCTCAGGTAGGACCGATGCCATGACTCCCTATTCCATCATTGGTAACATGATCCTTGAGAACTCGATGGGCATCTTCTTTTACAGATCGAGGACACACACAATTCAAAATAACACGATCACCTCGGACAAGGCCAACAGCTACGGCGTATACGCGAGGGAGGTTCAGGGGGGAGATTTTTCCAATAATACCGTCAGAGGAACATATCGTGATATCTACGTAAGCGGGGATTCAGGATCTCAAAACATCTTCGACATTACCAATTGTGATTATTCCTCCGCCTACGTTTCAAGCTCATACGACCCTATGTTGAGGGTATTTAATTTCCTCCACCTGTCCGTTTCGGACACCAAAGGAACGGTTCCTTATGCTCCAGTTGAGATAAAGAACGACGATAACGATATCGTGTATGAGGGGGTAGCCGATGACCAGGGAAGGATCGACCACATCAAATTGATGGAGAAAACGATCACGTATGGGTGGCCCCTTCTGATCGAGGAACTACAAGGTCCGTTCAATATATCCGCCACCTATGACGGAGAAAAAGGATACGGGGACAAAGAGCCGACCATGAACAGGACCACATGGGTAAACGTAACATTCGATCTCGACCTTCCCCCCGACCCGCCGAAGAATTTGATCGCCACCTCCTATCTGGACGATATCAACCTCTCATGGGATCCCAGTTCCTCTCCGGATATCGACCATTACCTGATCTACAGGAACGACAGCGTGGGAGGCTGGACACTCCATTACAACACGTCCTCCAACGCTGCGACGAAGCTGGATGCTGCCTATGTGGATGTCGATGCTGCATCGGATTGGTACCCGTACAGCTACAAGGTATTGGGGGTGGACAGGGCCTATCAGAGGTCTGAAGAGACCAATACCGCCATGTGTGGAGATTGGGTGATAGCAGGTACTAAAACCTCCACTGATGAGACGATAACACTGCATGGAGATCTGATCGTTCTGGATTCGGGAGACCTGACACTGAAGGATGTAAAGCTCAGGTTCAACAACAGCTACAGCGGCGAGTTCGGGATACGGGTCGATGAGGGCGGCCGACTTGGTATCCTCGATGTTGACGGAGATCCGTCCACAACGGGAGATAGAAGTGAGATATCGTCGCTCAATGGGAGCCACAGCCTCTCCATCGATATCCACGGGTCCGATTTCCGGATGAAGAACAGCCTCCTGAGGGATTGCGGCGACTTCTACTACAGTTCACAGTACTGGACCCCTTTCCTCTCCACAAAGGTCCTTGACCATCATAATATTGGAATGCTGGGGATGCACATCACCGGCGATGGAGCCGAGGTGACCAACAACTCGTTCCAGAACTGTTTCGTCCCCGTGCTGCTCGTGGGAAGCGAGAACTCAACAGTTGCGGACAACGAATTCGATGGGAATTACTTCTCGATCTATTCCGCACTGGGAAAATATAACCGCATGGATGGGAACCTGATAAAAAATACCACCATGATCTCCATATTCATACATGGTGAGATCAATTCCACTATCGAGAACAACAATATCACCAATATCTCCTCTCCCGAATACGGGATCGCATTATATGGCTATGACACGGTGGATAATAGGGTGATCTCCAATATGATCTCTGGTTGTGATTACGGCATCCATCTTGAATATGCAGGAAACGGCAACCTGCTATCGGGCAACAGGATCCGGGATAATCAGGAAGGTATCTACCTCTATAGATCCGATCATACCAGGTCCGAGAGCAATATCCTGATAGATAATCATGACTGGGGTTATTATATCTATCAAACCAACAGCATGATCTTGAACGGGGATCTGATCCAGGGTTCGGAATACGGCATCTACTGCAGGTATTCGGACCGTGCCAACATCTCCGATCTCAGGGCCGTTGACTCCACGGTGACCGGTGCATACTTCTACTACTGCGACCAACTGTCATTGACCAACTGCAGCATCAACTCCCAGAATGTTGGATTGAACATCTACGGTGGATATGATGTGAAGCTTTGCAATTTGAGCATCGAAGGGATGATCGGCCTGACGGCCAGCGGCAAATCAGGGAACATCCTGGCCAATGACAGCAGCTTCAGGGGTTCCCTCGCAGTGTACCTTCTGAACCAGAGGGGAGGCACTTTCAACAACTGCACTTTCAACGGGACAGTGGAGGATATGAACCTATCCAATAGCAATATCAACCTCTACAATCCGATCTACAATGACACCAGATTGGTGATCGACTCATATTCGAGCATCTCATTCTACTGGTACCTGGATATCCTTGTGAACCACTGGAACGGCCTCCCCGCAGATAACGCCAGCCTGACGATAAACGAGCTCATCGGCACCAAGGTCTACGAGGGGAACACCGATAGCGACGGATGGATCCGGGGTCTGGTCCTGCTTCAGAGGACACGATACGCATTCTCCAATGCCTCCTCGTCCCCGTATACCCTCACCGCAGATCTGGGAAACCACACGGGGACCT
>CBDVER010000070.1:0-7086 GCA_965373055.1 uncultured Thermoplasmata archaeon | reverse complement strand
TTCCACAATACACACGCCATGGAACAGACGCTTATGATAACCATTGCAGACGGCCCCGATGGATGGCCGGCCTCCATAAGCAGCCTGCTCACCATAGAACCTGGTGCCAGCAATACCTCGGTCCTGGCAGTGACCATCCCGGATGATATACTCGATACCACGATCAACTACCCATTCAGGGTCGAGGCCGTGGGGATGGAGAGCGGTGACAGGGCATATATCCTCGCCATAATCGGCCTCGAGGCAGAGGTGGACCACCAGCTGACATTTACCGATACCGGCGAGAGGTTGGAGGCCGTAAACGTTTACCCCGGCCAACAGCTGTACGTGAAGATAACATTGAGGAACGTTGGGGAGATGAACGACCTCTACGCCCTTGAGATAGATGACCACAACATCGGCTGGGACATTCAGTTCAGGGAGGGAGGCCAGGAGATCGAAATTGACCTCGAGGACGGGGACTTTGGGTCCACCTTCGAGACGCGGGTCCTGATCGAGGTCCCCGATACTACCGTCCCCGGGGGCAAATTCACCATCCAGGTCCATTCCACATCTACTGCCAACGAGCTCTACGGGATAGGGACGCCAAACGATCAGATCGGCATGACCTTTGAGATAGTAAAAGGATCATCCATATCCCTCGACCCCCAGACAATATACACGGAAATATCCGAAGGGCACACGTCGAACATCATGTTCAATGCGATCCACTCGGGAGTGAGATCCTCATCCTTCGACCCCTTGATCAATATCCTGCTGGACGGCGCCGTTCAACCGGGTTGGACCATTGTGATCGATGGCGATGGGATGGGCGAGCTCGACGTGGGAGAGACCAGGGCTTTTCTGGCCCATATCACCCCACCCAAAGAGATATCGGGAACATTCACAGTGCAATACGGGGGCATATCCGATTGTGCTGATGTGTACTGGGCGAGCTCCACCTTGAGGGTGATCCCCTCCCATGAGGTGGAGATCCTCTCCATATCCGGAGGGCCCTTCAACCGCACCGATCCGATATCATTGACGGTCCAGGTGAAGAACTACAAGGAGGAGGCCATAGCCGTTGTATTCCAGATAGATGGGGTGCCGGAGGACCTCATGGTCCAGATCGAACCCTCCGCCATCAACATGGGCCCAAAGACGACAAGGAGAGCAACCATTCTATTCGAACCGCTCGACCGGGGCGATCTGGAGGCTTTCGTCGTGGATGTGAAGCTTCTTATCCCGCTTGAGATCGAGGTGGAAGGGTGGACCACAGCATCCAACATGAGCCATTCCGTGGGCTTTCTCGACAGGCCCAACCTGAGGATCAAGGAGATATCAATGCCATCGAGGCAGCTGTACGAGGAGGAAGCGGTGGTTATCAACGTAACGGTGGAGAATACAGGTTACTCAACCGCATCCAACGTGTCGGTCTCTCTGTATGAGCTCACCTGGGGCCTATCCAGGCCGCTTATATCCTCCATCTACGTCGAGATCACACCGGGAGGAACCATCGACCTCACATTTGAATGGCAGGCAAGCCCGGCCGCGAAATCGGTGGTGGCCGTTGTGGATCCAAGAGATCTGCTTGACGAGGATGATGAAGGGGACAACGAGATGATGTTCCCGGTCAGCATCACCAGGAGGCCCATAACCTACGGTGAGCCGGACCCGCAGGACGGAGGGAACGTCTCCCCGGGCGTGATGGTGATCTCCGTTGCAGGTGCCATTACATTGACGGCGGCAGCATTGGCCCTGGTATCAAGCGATGCGTTCAGATACTCCTTCTTCAGCGCCGCTTTCCCCATGTACAGTAAACTCAGGCCTCAGAAGCTTCTTGGAAACAATCTCAGAAGGCGGATCTACGTGTACATACAGAACCACCCCGGAGAGCATTTCCGGGCCATACTGGTGAACCTTGCCCTCACCAACGGGACCCTGGCCCACCATCTACACACGCTTGAGCGAGAGAAACTTATCAGGTCGGAACGCGACGGCCTCTACAGAAGATTCTACCCTGCGGGCTACAGGATCGATAGCGAAAGGCGGGATATCACATTGGTTCAGAGGCGGATCCTGGACAAGGTAGGGGAGAAGCCAGGCACCTCCCAGAAGGTCATAGCTGACGACCTGAAACTATCCTCATCTACCGTCAATTACAATATCAAGGCCCTCAAGGACAAGGGGTTGATCGATGTGAAGAAGATTGGAAAATCCACCTCCATCACCTCAATTGAGGATAAGAGGTGATCCTACCTCAGAAGGGCGCCTTCTCATGCCTGAACCCGTGGTTCTCCAGGTCCTTGAGTATGTTTGAAAGTGAGGATATCTCCGTTATCATGAGGATATCCACCTCCATCACCGGAGCTGGTTTCGGTTTATATTCGATGGTGTCCCCATCCACCAGACACCTTAACACCCCTTCCCGGTCCAACAGCTCCACGTTCTGCAGGACCAACCTTTTTCCCTTGCCTGCTTTTTTCAACATATGTGTCATGTAGGGTTCCAGTATCAATCCCTGCTCGTGGGATTTGAGCCTTTTATAGCTGAGGCTCTCCCTCCGCATTATCTTCTCCATCAGGACCCTGGCGATATCCACCGTCTGTGGATTGTTCATGTTGATGCGGAGCTTGCCCTCCTTTATCGCCTCGACCGTCTCGTAAAAATAGTGTTTCTCCACACGAAAATTGTAGAGTAGGTCAACGCCCACCGGGCCCTCCGATCCGAATCTGAGATGGGGGTCGAGAAATGATCCGGTGTGGGCATACATCTCGATAGATGCACACCGTATCGTCTGATTCACCACATCCCCAAGGGCCTTGAGATACCTCTGCTTCGATAGGACGATACCCTGTTTGGTAACCTCCACAACAAGCGCGACCGGAAATTCGAAACCGCTGAGCAGCGAACTCTCAAGTGACAGCTCCTTGAACATCCTTTTCCTCCGAACGGTTCAAGACCATTATATGGCCCGATGAGAGGGACAGGTTGTAGATAATCCCTTCGGATAAAAATGTAGATGAATGGATCATGCGGATACCAATTCACTTTCACACACCTCTCCCCATATAGGTTAATACCTTTCCAAAGGAAATACACCTGGCCAGTGTTGGTTAGGTCAAAAAGATGAGGTCTACAGGTGCCTAGCAGAAAGATCTGGTTGTTCGACACAACCCTCAGGGATGGGGAACAGGCACCCGGCGTTCACCTGACGCCCGAAAAGAAGGTGAATATAGCGAAGGCCCTCGATGAGGCCGGCCTCGATGTGATAGAGGCTGGCTTTCCCGCAAACGGGAACACAGAGGTCAGGGCCATCCGGCTGATCTGCAAGGAGGTGGAGGAGGCAGAGGTGGCGGTCCTATGCAGACCCATACAGAGTGAGATCAGGCTGTGTGAGGAGGTTCTGGATAGGGCTCGGAGATCCAGGTTACATCTATGGATAGCCACCTCGCCCATTCACATGAAACACAAGCTCAACATGACCCCGGACGAGGTTGTGGGAAAGACCATAGAGGCGGTCAGATACGCTTCCGGCCGCTTCGACACCATCCAGTTCAGCTCCGAGGATTCCACAAGGTCACATCTGGATTTCCTTGGGAACATGATGAGGGAGGTGGTGCGGGCGGGAGCGGACATCGTGAATCTGGCTGACACGGTCGGATGCGCACTTCCGGAACATATGGCCCTCATGGTCGGGCACATTAAAAAGGCAGTAAAGGGAAGGGTGCCCGTCGGCGTCCACTGCCATAACGACCTGGGGCTTGCAACAGCGAATACGCTCTCATCCATAAGGGCGGGTGCCGATCAGGTGGACGTCACGGTCACCGGCATCGGGGAGAGGGCGGGAAACGCCTCGTTGGAACAGCTCGGGGTAGCACTCATGTTCCACAAGAGACACATGAACATTGAGATGAGGTTGAGGCCCGATAGGCTGGGCTCTCTCTGCGACACCGTCATCAACGAGATGGGCCTGAAGGTAGGACTGACACAGCCGCTTGTGGGAGAGAACGCCTTCAGGCACGAATCGGGAATACACGTTCACGGCGTTCTCAATAACCCGCTCACCTACGAGTTCGTCGATCCGTTGGAATTCGGCCTTGAAAGCACAAGCTTCGTCATCGGCAAACACACGGGGCGCACTGCTGTAAAAAATGCACTCGATAACAGCGGTTACTGGCTGAAAGAGGAGGACCTCATCAGGCTTACCGATATGATCAAAGAACATACCACCGTAAAGGGCCCTTTCTCATCCGACAGGGAGCTTATAGACTTCGTATGGCACAACGGATTCGAGCTGATGGCAAAGGGGGCTGTGGAAGGTGGATGAGTGGTTCGGAGGCTCACTGAGCCTGAAGATCCTGAAGGACCATCTGGTGGAGGGGCTTTTGGAACCCGGTGAGCTATCCATATTCTCCCCGGACCTCATCATGGGGCACGACGTCACCGCGCCTCCTGCCATAACCATGATCAACAAGGGGGGCCTTCCATATCTCAAAGCAGCCGACCGCTCCGTCCTCTACCTGGATCATTTCACACCGCCCAAGGACAGGGAGAGTGCGGAAGCGTGCCGGATGATCCGGGAGTTCAATGCCCGCTACCGGATGGGGGATTACGTGGACTGGGGAGAAGGTATCTGTCACGTTCACCTTTTCGAGGGGGAGAAGGTCCACCCGGGTGACATGATCATCGGTGCGGACAGCCATATTACGACAGGGGGAGCTTTGGGGGCCTACTCCACTGCCATCGGAAGCACGGACCTGGCCGTCGCCATGGCATCGGGAGAGGTTTGGCTCGAGATCCCGAAACCGGTGGGTGTACTGTTCGAGGGGATCCCCGATGTCTGGGCCGAGGGGAAGGACATCTCCCTGAGGCTTATCTCGTGGTTCGGATCCAACGGCGCCTCCGGTCAGGGGCTTGAGATGGACGGAAAGATCCTTGAGTGGCTGGCCGATGACGGCAGATTGACCATCGCCAACATGGCCTGTGAGACATCTGCGAATGTGGCCATCTTCCCGGACATGGTTGACAGGGGAACCTACGGGCCCAGGGCTCCCAGGTGGGAGTGGGATACGAAACACATTGATATCGAGGGCATGGGCCCCCAGGTCGCGATCCCGGGCTCTCCCAACATGGTCGAGCCGGTGGAGAACGTGGGCGGCAGGGCCGTGGACCAGGTATTCGTGGGATCCTGCACAAATGGCAGACTTGATGATCTGAGGGTACTTGCCAAGGTCCTCGGGGACAGGACGATACATCCGGACGTGAGGCTTCTGGTGATCCCGGGCTCAAGGTTCGTGTTCCAGATGGCCGAGAGGGCCGGCTACATAAAGACCATCATGGATGCAGGGGGTGTGATCTCCATGCCCACATGCGGTCCCTGCGCTGGGGGCTTCCTGGGGATCCTTCCCGCGGGAGAGGTGGTGATCTCAACCACCAACAGGAACTTCAGGGGGAGAATGGGAGACCCCACCAGCAAGATATACCTCAGCGGTGTCGCGGTTGCAGGGGCATCCGCCATTACGGGCATCATCACACATCCCGAGGAGGTGGTATCCTGACACAGCTGGCCAAGGGAAGGATCTGGGTGATGCCCGATAATATCGATACGGACGCCCTTGCCCCAACCCCGTATCTTAATTTGACCAGGGAGGAGTACTCGAAACACTGCCTGGAGGATATGTTTCCCGATTTCGCATCATCGGTCAAAACCGGCGACATCATCCTGGCAGGCAGGAACTTCGGGATAGGCTCCTCGAGAGAGCAGGCTCAGATCGCCCTGAAACAGCTGGGAATTCGATGCGTTATCGCCATCTCCGTGGCGCCGCTGACGAAGAGGAACCTCTTCAATATCGGGATCCCTGTCTTCGAGGACCCCGACATCCCACTATCCAGCAGGTCCGGAGAGAAAGCTGTGGTCACCCAGGACACTTTCAGGAACGTCACGAAGAAATGGGAGTCGCCTCTCAGGCCCCTCCCGTCATTTATTATGAAGATTATCGAACATGGAGGCCTCTTTCCTCTCCTGATGGAAAGAGGGGGGCTTTCTTCGGCATCCATCCCTTTTGAGGAGGGATACGAGATCAAGGTGGTTGGAAAGATGAAGATATTTCCCGCATATGACAAATACGTGGATACGGTTGTTGATCTTCTGGAGAAGGGCGAGGTCCTCTGTGGGCCGTTCGATACGACATACGGGCTCTTCGCCTCCATTGAACGGCCCGAGGCCGTCAAGAGGATATATCAGCTCAAAAGGAGAGGGGAACAGATGCCCCTGACGATGATCGTACCCAAGGAGAGCTTCTCAAAATACGCCCAGATATCCGATAGGGTGCAGAAATTGCTCGATGAGGAGCTGGATGGTCCCATCTCGATCATCCTGAAAAAGAAGGGCAGCGAGGTGCCGGATTACGTCACCTCCGGCCTCCCGACGGTCTCACTTGCAAACGGCGAGAACCCCTTCATGAAGAGGGTGATGGAGAGGGTGGTGCTGTGCGGGACCTCGGCCAATATACATGGGCAGCCCCCTCCCTCAACCCTATCCGGTGTCCTGGACCAGCTGGGGGAGGACCTGACCCTGGTGGTTGATGGGGGGCCCACATATTACCGGGTGGGGCACACGGTCCTTGACCTCGCATCCGACCCTCCCAGGATAATACGTAAAGGGCCTTACTCCTCGAAGAAGTTGTTCGCCCTCTTCCCCGAGCTTATCGGCGAGAAGGAGGAGGCGATGCCGGACGAGGTTACCAGGGGGAGAAGCGTGATCGATATCTCACCCGAGGTGCAGATCGGCGTATCCACCACAAAGACGTAGATGGACTGAGGACCTACTTATCGAAGCTATTCAATATTCTGGAATAGAGCTCACTCTCCTCGCCTGACGAACGGGAGCGTAACCTCCTCAGGATCAGCTCCGGGGTCGACCTGGCGTGGCATCCTATGCTTGGGGTCCGATCGACGATCAGCTCGTCGTTCTCATCCAGCCCCTTTGCCTCGATCCCATCTATCCTCACGTCCGTGAACCTGGATACGTCACCCGCCATGTGGGTTACAACTAGCCCGTAAGCCCCCCTCCTGCCTATCTCCTCCATGAACGTCCCTATTATC
>CBDVER010000069.1:0-7117 GCA_965373055.1 uncultured Thermoplasmata archaeon | reverse complement strand
TGTGCTTCTCCTTCCAGAAGATAATACCTCTCTCCCCGATGCTCGCCCCCTTGGACCTGCATATCCTGATCATCTGATTGATCGCCCTGTTTCCACCGGTCCATTTATTGGAGATCCGCTTTGTCGTAAGGAGATGGACCTTCTTTCCCTCCAGCGATCCCAGCTGCTTTAGATATTTTTTCATGACGATGGAGAGGTTGAACCCCTGTACAGGGGCTGCGAATATCAGCTCATCATAAGGATGTATGTCCGGTTTGACGGAGAACTCCACCTTGCTTTCAGGCTGACCCGGTTCCCCCACGATCGTAATGCGTTCAATGGTTGAATTCCGTCCAACCGAGGTCAACTCCCTCTGCAGTTCCTTGGCCACCGAATAGGTATTTTCCGTCTGTGAATAGACGATGATCCCAATTCTCATTGATCATTCCCCCATTTGATGCGATATTGTGATATCCGTTACTTATGGAATTGGACCAATGTCCCAATTTACCTGCAATATAGCTGTCGTTTTGAGAGTATTGGCATATTGAAATAAGTGACCGTAGGTAATAATATATTTATAAAGGGGCCATTTATGATATTGATAGTTGTCCCAAGAGGGACGCTCATCGACAATCAAGGCCGTGGATCCGACGACGGCCCGGAGGGAATGAAATATGGACCCTGAACTTGAAAAGGAGGAGGACAGGCCCGACGATACAAAGGGAGATATCGATCGTACAAAACGGGGTTTGAAGAGGATACGGGTCGGGTTGATCGCCTCCCTTATTGCATTGATCATAGGCTCCCTGACAACCCTTTATCTAAACTACATGTTCAGAACCGGAGATCTCGCCATTTTCGGGAAATTCATGATCATCAGCGCCATCTCCGGGATCGTACAATCTGGTATTCTGATCGTCTATCTGGTGTTCCTTTTCATCGGGGTGAGATCGTTGATCAAAGGGAGCGGGGCTTTCTCAAAGACGCACCGGAAGAACATAGAATGGGCATGGAAACTTCTGATCGGGATCGTTATTCTCTATGTCGTGAACTTCCTGGTTCCCTTTATGACCGGCTTCTTAGCGGACCTATTCGGGTCCATGTCGGGCTCCGTAATACAGATGGCATTGATGGTGGGATTTGTAAAGATAATTGGAACGGTCATTCTGATCTGCTGGATACTTCTGATGATACTATGCATCAAGGAGATCGCCCACAAGAGGTCCCGTGACATGATCTATCTCTTCGGGATCGTCTCCATTGTCAATTACACCCTGATGACCTTGGTTAATGCACTTGCATACTCCTTAAATCTCAGCTCCGATCTTCTTTACTTGATCTCGGACATCATGTTCTATCTCTCGATGGTCTTGTCACTGGCGATCGTCGTGTTGGCCATCCTCGCCTACCGGGGGGCCGAAAAGAAACTCAGGCTCAAGGGAGAGCCGGATGTCATAGAGGGAGGATTCCTCGGAAGGCCCGCAGCTGTCTCCAGATACACGGCCATTGGGCTTTCAAATCCCATAAGGCCGATACTCATCTTCCTCGTCGCAGGGGCAATTATGGGTGGTGTGAACGGCTATCAGTTCTACTCCATGATCAATGATCCCTTCGACAGTGTCGACGGAGGTGACTTACAGAACTACATCGATCTACCGGAAGGGCCCATGGTCGAGATGGAGGACGTTCTAACCGAACACCGGTTCTTCTCGGATACCGTAATGGAAGGCGAGTCCATGGAATTCGATATCAACGACCTGGGGCCCATCATATTCGTGACCGCGAAGCTCTCATGGACAGATGAGGCCGACGTCAGGATGAAGGAGAATGAGCCCGATCATTTTGAACTTGGAATAGTTATGAACCTCGATGAGTTCGAAGGAGCTCACCAGATCGAAACAGGTGAGAACCCCCACGGAGGAGAGGGCCAGATAGTCTGTGAGATCCCATATGGAGAGGGGTCAGCCCAGAATTACATCAACGCCACCGTGATCGTTACGTTGATCGAGGCAGGTGATATCCACAGGGCCACGGGCCCTGAACTGATCTACTACACAGACGACTCGAACTCCTTTACGCTCGACATCGAGATCGGGTACATCACCATGGAAGATTACATGGAACGGCTTAGGGATATGTGAGAATGGCATTATCCCGATCAACCATTTGGTAGTGTCCTTAATTGTGCCGCATAATAATTATACCTGAAAAACTATATCTATCAACATGGCAAGACCAAGAAGTAAATTCAATATGACGTGCCAGAATCCCGCTTGCAGATTTTACCTCAAGGAGAAAGGAAAAGATATATTGAAGCGTGGGAAAAACCACGCTGGGCATCAACAATATTTCTGCAATCATTGTTCCAAATGGTTTGTGGAAACCGCAAATACACCTCTCTTTCATAAACACCTTTCAAAAGATCAGATCATCAATATCTGCAAACACCTTGTTGAAAAAAACGGTATCCGTTCTATTGAAAGATTGACCGGCCATCACAGAGACACAATAAGTCGTCTGCTGGAAGATCTGGCCGTACATGCTGCAATTGTCAATGAATATCTCATACAGGAATTGGAATTAACTCCTATCGAATGTGATGAACTCTGGTCCTTCGTTAAAAAAAACAAAAGAAAGTTGAGTCCAGCAGCCCAAATCGCTTTGAGGAAGGTGATGCTTGGATCTACACCAGTATAAAGCGTAATACCTACTTTTTCATCGCATTTTCTGTAGGTAAATGGACTCAGAAAACCTGTCGGAAAATGATGGAAGACCTTTACAATAGAGTGAAATTACCGTTTCCGGATGACAAGATAGAGTTCTATTCAGACGGGAATAATGATTATACTAACGTTCTGCCGGAGTATTATGCCACCACATGTATCACATATGGACAATTGATCAAAGTGAAGAAGGGAGGAAGACTTGTAGAGAAAATCAAGAGAGAGGTGTATGGGACACCCGAATCTAACTTAATTGAGACCACTGATGTTGAGAATTACAATGGAATATTGAGGGAACGAATAGGTAGATTGGTTCGCAAGACAAAATGTTTCTCGAAGAGGAAACCTCATTTGGAATGTGCAATACATATTTTTCAATTCTATTGGGATTTCATAAACGAGTTCAAGAGAGGGTTTACTCCTGCAATGTTGGAGGGTATAGATGTTCGACCATGGTCATGGGATGATTTTTTATTATTTCATATTGCGGTTTAAGTTAGGACACTACCAACCATTTTGCAAACGGATTTATATCACTACAGCAGTCCGTGGACGTCCCGGAGTTCGGGTCAGGATATCTGAGGGCCATGTCAGACCTCATCGTATGGATCGAGTTCATCGTTGCCATAGCGATATTAATGATACTGGCAAGGAAGAGCCTCTGGATAGCCCTGGTCATCTCGGCCCTGGTCCTTGGGTTCATGGGCCTTCCTTTCATTGAGGTCGCCCGGATAACCTATGATACGCTCACTGACCCCGCAGTACTGCTACTTTCACTTGCTGTAGCATTGATCGCTGTGATCGGCGGGGCGATGCAGAGGTCGGGGCTGATCAACGACCTCGTGGACAACACCAGGATGAGGAGGAGGCCGGCGCTGGTTGCCCTTCCCGGCCTGATCGGCATGCTCCCCATACCCGGAGGGGCGCTGCTCTCCGCCCCTGTAATCGACAGGGCGGCTCCCGGCCTCGACAGGAACGTCAAGGTCGCCGTCAACGTGTGGTCCAGGCACCTCATAGTGATGATATATCCGCTGGCCACACTGCTTCCTGCCACCAAGATGGCCGGACTCGATCTCTACGAGACCCTGCTCTATACGATACCGGGATTCCTGCTGCTGGGGCTGTTGATCTACATATTCTTTTTGAGAAATGTGGAGAACGGAAGGATATCAAGGGGCAAGACCAGCGCGAAGAAGATGGCCCTGCCCGTATTGGTGATCCTCTCCGCCCCCATCATCCATGCCTCCATGATGTACATCCTCCCATCGATCCTTGCGGAGTGGTTCCTGCTGATAGGCGTCGTGATCAGCCTGGGGATGGCTTTCTTCCTGGGGGGGCTCTCCATTGGCGAACTTCTTCCGATAACGGTGAAGATGAAGGCGTGGAACTTCGGCCTGATAATAGTCGGGATGTTCATCTTCCTCAACATCTTCACCGTCTCGGACGCCCCGGGGGCGATCGCCTCCCTGCCCCTTCCCAAGGCCTTTCTACTGGTCTTTGCGGGGGCCCTGTTGGGTCTGGCCACGGGAAGGGTCATCGTCCCCGTGTCGGTGATGGTGCCCATTATAATCGTCAAATACGGCGAGAGCGCAATGGAGCCCATCCTCTTCTCCGTGATGTATTTCTCGATCTTCATCGGCTACATCATCTCACCGATCCATCCATGCGTCTCGGTATCCATGGAGTATTTCAGGGCGACCTACATGGGAGTCCTGAGAATATCGTGGATCCCCGCGCTCATTGCATTGGGGATCGCCCTGCTGGCCGGATGGCTCCTTCTCTGATGCTCACATCAGCTCCCCGCTTATGGAGATCATCTCCCTGATCAGGGGGACCTCCTTTCCGGATAGCTTGATCGCCTCCTGCGCGATGACCGCCATCCCGCCGCAGCAGGGGACCTCCATCATGGCCACCGTGACGGATTTGATCCTGTTCTGTTTGATTATCTCCGAGAGCTTTTCGATGTAGGCCCCGGAATCGTCCAGCTTCGGGCAGCCCATGGCGATGGTCTTTCCGTGGATCAACTGCGAGTGGAGGTTGGGATCTGCAACCGCAACACAGTCGGCCAAAAGGAGCAGATGTGAATTGTCGAAGAAGGGAGCATTCGGGTGGAGAAGGTGGATCTGCACGGGCCACTGCTTGAGGGTGGAGCTGTTCTCCATACCGGCTATGGGCCCCCCACTGGGAGGCTCTATGAGGGTCATCTCGGTTCCGGGGCATCCGCAGGGTGGTTCCTCATCCTCTATGATGGGGACCTCCATTCCTTTTTCCTTCAGGACCTCCAGTGCGATGTTGAGGTAGTTGGTCTGGGCGTGTACCTTCAGGTGCTTCAGGTGGGCCTTGACGACGTTGGGTCCCGCCTTGATGATGTTCTCCATGGTGATCCTCTCGTCGTACTCCTTCGCCTCCCGCTCTATGGTGGATATGGCCCCTTCCGGGCATGTGCCTATACATGCTCCAAGGCCATCACAGAAGATATCCGATATCAGATGGGCCTTGCCATCTATGATCTGAAGGGCCCCCTCGGGGCAGTCGGGGATGCACTGACCGCATCCATTGCACTTCTCCTGATCTATGTGGATTATCTGCCTCTTGACCATGTGGATCACCTTGGTATCTTTTGTATACTATGGAGTATGATTATTCCGGTATATATAGCCGAGAGTATCCATGAGGAAACCGAACTTGCTTGAATATCTTCCTGTTTGGAAGGGAGGTTTCGGAAAGGCTCAAATATAATGTTAACCTTGCGCTCGCTTGCAGTTAACATAGGTGTTGGAAATGAGCGCAACTACTTTTATCGACAGCTTCTGGAACCTGAGGAACAACCTGTACAAACGCAGGTACGAGATGGATACGGTGTACAAGATATTGCTAGCACTATCCTTTGCCTGCCTGACAGGGCTTTTCGCCCAGTTCAGGTTCTATCTGCCTTTCAGCCCCGTCCCCGTGACCGGTCAGACGTTCGCCGTACTTCTGGCGGGCGTGACGTTGGGAAGGTGGGGTGGCGTGAGTCAGGCGATGTATGTGGGTCTGGGGGTAATTGGAGTGCCCTGGTTCACCGGAATGAACGGAGGACTGGAGTATCTAATGGGGCCCACTGGAGGCTATCTGATCGGATTCGTCCTCTCCGCGACGTTCCTGGGATACATGTCCGAGAGGTATTCCCTCTCCAGAAGACCGGTGGGCATGCTCGGCCTGTTGATGGCGGGCAACTTCCTGCTGATCTACGTTCCGGGACTGCTCTATCTCCACTTCTATCTGGGTATGAGCCTGAACCTATGGCAGCTCCTTCTCATAGGAGTTGTACCGTTCATAGCCGGGGACCTCGTCAAGATAACACTTGCCACGGGTGTATCAAGGTTGATCCTGCCCTCCAGGGCGGGCTGAGATGCAAAGGGATAGATTGAAATCAATCCTTTGGCTATGACCCCTTGTCGCTTGTGCAGGGCTCTGTTCAAGCGTCAACGGAGTGGAAAATATGAGGGCCAGGATACTATCTCTACTCGAAGGGGAAGATCTCGTCTCGGGAGAGGAGATCGCGGATAGGTTAGGCGTCTCCAGGACGGCCGTATGGAAACAGATCCGATCGCTTCAGAAGCTGGGCTATGGGGTGGATTCCGAAAGGAACAAGGGATACAGGTTGATATCCAGGCCGGATACCCCCATCCCCGAGGAGATCCTGCCCGGCCTGGGGACCGATGTGGTTGGGAAAGATGTGAAGTTTTACCCCAGGACACCCTCCACGAACCTGATCGCAAAGGGAATGCTTGGCGAGGATCCCACGGAGGGGACCGTGATCGCTGCGGATATCCAGACCGACGGGAGGGGGCGGCTGAGGAGGAGATGGTCCTCCCCGCAGGGAGGGCTTTGGTTCTCCGTTATCCTGTACCCTGGGATCCCCCCGGAGAGGGGCATGATACTGACCATGGCCTCCTCCGTTGCCGTCTACAGGGCGATCAGGGAAAACTGCGGGGTCGAGGCGGTGATAAAATGGCCCAACGACCTGCTGGTGAGTGGTAAGAAGATCTGCGGGATCCTCACGGAGCTGGATGCTGAGATGGACCGCATCAACAGCGCCGTCATCGGGATAGGCATCAACGTCAACAATGGGCTGGATGGGGAGCTCCTGGAGATAGCCACGTCATTGAAGATGGAAACAGGTTCGGATGTTGCCAGGGTCCCGCTTCTTCGTTCCATCCTGAAGCATCTTGACGACCTCTACGGCTCGGTCAGGACCGGGGACCACGATAAGATAAGAGAGGAGTGGTTTGAACATTCCAACATCATCGGGAGGAGGATAGAGGTTACGGGCCCAAGGGGGACGATCGACGGAACTGTTTCCGACGTGGACGGGAGCGGGTGCCTTATACTGGATACCGGCGGGGGAAGCACCAGGATAGTTGCAGGGG
>CBDVER010000068.1:0-7141 GCA_965373055.1 uncultured Thermoplasmata archaeon | reverse complement strand
TCATGGCCCCTGGGAGGGGACCATTGGTATAAAACGATTTTCAGAGGTTATTCACCTTATGTATATCTCGCAAATTGCTCACGTCAATAATGGAAATTCTCGCAATTTCAACACCCAGCAGCAATGGATCGTCGATTCTATCCAACCATTGTGCGGGGCTATGAAAATAGAACGATTTGACATAGGTTTAATTTTCATACCAAAGAATGCGGGCCTTCTCAGGCCCGCGAGGTGTGTCCTTTGCTGGTATGTTCCATGATCGACGCCCGAAGAGGGTTGCCCCCCCCTATAGTAATATTGCTTCGGGTATCTCATCGGAGGTGACGCCGGGCCTGTGGATGTGCTCGTGGTTCATGCTCCATTCGAGCCTGAATATCTCACCCATGAGGTTGTCCATGTCGATTTGAGGCATCTAAATAACTCCGACGATCGAAAGCTGGGGGTTTTCGATATTCAATAACTGGTCGAGGTGATATAAAAGATCGAACTGGGCATCCCTGGGGACTCCCCAAAATTATGATATCGATGTTCACCATCGGGTTGTATGGGTAACTTCAAGTTCGGGGAGTCGGTCCTGCTCATGGACGGACACAAGGCGTATCTGGTCAAACTTCAGGAGGGTATGATGAAACTGGAGGGTGGAAGGGGGGCGCTATCATCCTCCAACATCGTCGGTAGGGAAGAGGGAGACCGCATCACCATAGGAAGAAAGGAGTTCATCCTTATCAGACCTGATATCCTCGACCACATAGAGCATATCGACAGAGGCCCCCAGATCATCCTTCCAAAGGACTCCGCCGCGATCGTCCTGGGCCTGGGCCTCACATCCGGAAAGAATGTGATCGAGGGGGGTGCCGGATCGGGCGGCCTGACGATAGCCCTGTTGTATTCGGTCCGGCCGGATGGAAGGGTCACCACATATGATATCAGGGACGATCATCTGAGGAAGGCCCGAAAGAACGTCGAGACGGCCGGCCTTTCGGATGGCTGGGATGGCCTGCTGGGAGATGTCAGGTCAGATGTGAAAGTGAAAGGGGTGGACGCCGTCGTATTGGACATCCCCGACCCTGAAGAGGCCACCAGGTCCGCATGGGACGCCCTGCGCTCGGGGGGGAGGTTCTGCGCCTATGTGCCCACATCGAACCAGGTGGAGAGATGCTGCCTGAGCCTGAGGAGGGTGGGTTTCTCCAGCGTCGAGGCCATGGAGCTGATCAAGAGGGGATACTCCGGGAAAGAGGGAGCTGTCAGGCCCTCGACCGAGATCTTGGGGCAAACCGGCTTCCTGATATTCGCCAGGAAGCTGTGATCTCATTTCATCCTGTCCTCTATGAAGGCCCTCAATTTGGGGTCCTTGACCTTGGGGAGGACAAATGAGTACATCTTCTTCATCTCCGTGTACCTCGTGGTGTCCATGTACAGCTGTGCCAGGTTCAGCTGGACGTTGAGGTTCCCGGGCTGCAGGTCGTAGGCCAGGTTGTACTCCACCTCTGCATCCCCGTGCCTGCCCTGTGAATGATACAGGGATCCAAGGCTTGCATGTGGCTCCCCCCTCTCCGGGTCCATGATCATGGCCTTCCTGTATTCGATCTCGGCGGCCTTGGGCCTTTGCGTAGCCTTGAGAAGGTCCCCGTAATTGAGGTGGGCCTCGATCGAGTTCGGGTCGAAGGATAACGACTGCACATACCTCATCTCGGCACCTCTCAGATCGCCGAGCCTGTGCAGCTTCATGCCCTCCTCGACCAGCTTACCTGCCTTTTTCTTCGAGAACATACCCAAGCTAAAACACCTTCCCACTCCTTGTTATCGGGCCGTTTCAATCCATTCCGCATATTTATAATATATGTACTATATCATCCGGATATACTGGATGTTATCCATCTCTAGATCTTGGACAGGAAGGCGGGTCTCATGAGGATCGGAATACTGGGATGCGGGTTCATAGGAACCACCATCGGGGGCGCGATGGAGCAGAGGGAGGAGGTGGACGAGATAGACCTCATAGACATGGATTTCGAGAGGACGCAGGACCTGGCCCAGAGGCTCTCCAAGGCGCGGATCTTCGGAATCGATGATCTGGAAGGGTTCATTGAGAGGTCCGATCTAATAGTGGAGGCCGCCTCCCAGAACGTGGTTGAGGAGATCGGCCCCACGATCCTGAGGGCGGGGAAGGACCTTCTGATAATCTCCGTGGGCGCATTGGTGGATGACCGCCTGTGGAACGAGCTAAAGACGCTCGCAGGGGAGAACAACGCCAGGATATACATACCATCGGGCGCCATCGCGGGCATCGACGGCCTGATCTCGGCCTCCAGGGCGGACATCGAGTTCGTGAGATTGACCGTGAGAAAGCCGCCCAAGGGCCTCTCCATACCTCCTTCGATGCAGTCGAGATGCGAGGAGTTGGCACACATCAGGGAGCCGATAACCATTTTTGACGGAAGCGCACGAGATGCCGTGAAGATATTTCCAAAGAACGTCAATGTGGCCGCCACCCTGGCAATTGCCGGCATAGGCTTCGACCGGACAGAGGTGAAGATCATTGCCGATCCCTCTGTCACTATAAACCGGCATCTGATCGAGATCAGGGGAAGGTTCGGGGAGATGAGGGTTGAGATGGAGAACCAGCCCTCCACGACCAATCCAAGGACAAGTTACCTTGCACCACTCTCCGCGATATCCACGATCGAACGGATCATCAGCGGCGTAAATATCGGGAACTGAGGGTTAGTTATGGGGACGACATGGGAACTTGAGCTGATCGCACCATCCCTTTCAATAGGGAGCCACCTTGAATTGGATATCAGGAGGCCGGAGGCCCCGATCTACATCGGAGAGGAGTGGGAGCTGGAGTTGAGCGCCTCCATTCCGGAGGGGCTTGCTGTCCCTGTCCTGAGATCCAAGGATGAAAAGGGCCTATCCCTCACGGTGAAGACGATCCTTCCCGATGGTGAGGATGACACGACCGCGATCTACAGGATCCCTATCACCATCCACGATCCTTCGGGAGAGGGAGAGCTCAGGATACTGATCAAGGGGGGGGAATTCTTCGCCACCCTTGGAATGGGGACCGTAACGCTCAATGTCCTTCCCCAGAGGGTTCGTATCTCCCTGCTGGACCTTCCCTATACCTCAGATGGAACAGGTGAGGTCCCCCTCAGGATAGCCCTCACTTCACCCGGCGATGAGAGGATCAAGGGGACGCTGCAGGTGGAGGCCTTCGATGATGGGGGAAAGGTGCGGACCACAGTAAAACAGAAGGTGAAACCCTCCTTCAAGGGGAAAGGTGAATTCCTGGTCCCCCTGCTTGTACACCTGGAAAAAAGCGGAGGAAACATCGGCATCAAGGTGACGTTCAGGAGTGGTGGGTCATCTTTTGAGGTTTTCGAGGAAGATGCGATCACCATCGAGGACCAGCAGGATATCTCGGTGAAGGTGCCATCTGTTGTGGAAAAGGGCTCATCCCTGAAAGTTACTATCACGGGATCGATCGGGACGACGATGCCCGAGGTTTCCATAGGGTCCGAGGGAGAATGGACACAACTGAATTTACACGATAGTGAAGATGGGCCCTATGAATACGATCTTCCGGAAGATCTCGAGGGGTCCTTGGAGGTCGTGGTCAGGGTGGGGGATGAGGAGGTATTCCACGGCGATCTGCTGATCGAGAGGGGACGGGGCGTAAGGATCATCAATGGATACTGCTCTCCCGGGACATCGATGCCCGGATCCTCGGTTTTGATAGGTTTAAGTTACAGGATGGAGGAGGAGGGAGAGGACACAGCCGCCGTTATCACCCTGGGCGGTAGAAAAACGATCCAGGTAAGGCTGCCTCTCGAATCCATCGAGGGTAGCGTTGAGAAGGAGATCGATATTCCCAGGGGGTGGCGGGAGGGACAGCATCCGATGGAGGTCTCCATCGAGAGAGGGGGTGAGAGGGTCGCCAGGGAGCTCTTCCCAAGGGCCCTGATCCTCAGGAGCGACTCCTCACTGATCTTCGAGATGGCAACACCTCTGGACCTTCACGATGGTAAAAAGGATGAGCTCACCAGATATCTACTGCCCGAGGAGAGGGTGGACTCCACGGAAAGGACAGGAGATCTTGAGGTGATCGAGCTCTCCACCGGAAGGAGGATCTACAGATGGCAGGGATCGATCGTGCATGGAAGAGGATGGACCGATGAGGGGGGTCCGAACCTGATATCTGCTGCCTTCGCCCACTTCCTCCTGCGCCTGTTGAGGAACAACAGATCTCTCAAGAGAATGGGAGAAATGGTCGATCAGGCGGGATCCGGTCTATATCGGTTCGGATCAAAGGACCCCATCAAGGCATCACATCCCGGGGATGGATACCTTGATAATATCAAGAGATCCAGGAAGAAGGGGAACAAGGGCGGAGATGGGACGTTTACAGGGTCCGTATTGAACGGTTCGGCGGACGGGGACCTGTTTGGATATTCGGGATCGCATAAGGACATTAAGGACCTTTCAAACGCCATCTCGGACCTGATGAGCGGGGAGATGAAAAAGCCGCTGAAGGAGGTCCTGGAGAAGCGTATAAAACGGATGAAGGGCGCACGGGTGGATGTTGGAAGAGGACCTCTTGAGCAGTCACTGAAGGTTACGCTCAGTGGTATGAGGTCAAGCCTATCATACCTTCGGGACCTCTCCGGGGAAGATGCTGATATCAACGATATAGGAGGACGGATGGGGGCGTTGATATACCACATCTCAGCCTCCTCGCTTATTCGGATCGAGATGCTCTCCTCATGGACCAACGAGGCAATGGGCAGCTGGGATGACCTTCGAGTCCAGAGGCAGAGATATCTCAAAAAAGAGATCAACCGCCTTCTGGAATTTGCGTCACTGCTCGACCGGCTCTTCACAACCACCCAAGAAAGGCTCAAAGCCTACGATACCAATATGGTGCTCAGGAACTCCCTGGAGAGGATCTCCCATCTGGAGATAGTCCCACAGGCCAAAGGCATCCACGGCTCCGGGGGAAAGATATGGAAAGGCCGGATCACCCTGAGGTCGAAACAGGGAGAGGGCGTTCACGGATCGGGATGGATACACCTGCCATCCTCTGATTGGCATCTGCTCTCACCCAAGGGAGAGCAGGAGGGAAGGGGATACGCCATCGGCCCCATTCATATCCCCCGTGACGGGTCGATCGATATCGACCTCGAATGCAGGGCCCCATCCTCCCCGGAACCATCCTCCAAAGGGCTGTTGTTCATGACGGCAAACACCATTCACCTGGAGGTGGAACCGTGAAGGGAGGGAGGGATCACGGCCTGGATGCGCTCCTTATCGACATCGTATCTTACAATATGTTCAAGAAGGGAAAGGAGCCACTTTCGAACATCGACCCCAGGAGGCGGGTGAAGAAGGGAATTTGGATGGATGATGGGATCGATCTCAACCTCCTCCGCAGGGCGGTTGTTGATATTGACGATCGCATCTTCAAATGCAGGTTGTTCAGATGGGATACTGCGATGGTGAAGGAGGGGCTTTTCAGAAGAAAGAAGGAACATATCATCCTCTCGGGGCTATCGGACCTGGGATGGGTGGAGGAGGCGGATCCTGAGGAGCTGCTGGAAGAAGGGGAGGCGGGGGGCCTTGCGTGGATCCTATCCTCCGATCTGCTCTACCCACTTGGGCTATCTGCATCCTACCACACCTTCGATCGGGTCCTGGAAGGATTGGAGATAGAGAGGGCAGTTCAACATGACCCTTCAAGGACCTCACAGATCCAGGTCAGGAACATGCTTCTGGACCCGGGGGAAAGGGAGAATGGAGAGGAGAACCTCAGCTCGCTCTTTGCCAGATCGGTCAAGAGGTCGGATTGGATCAAGGGAAAGAGCGGAGGAAATATCAAGGACCTCAGGACCCTGATTACCGCCGTATACTATATGGAAGAAGAGGATCTCCACAGGTTGCTTGAGGGAGGTGACCTGGCCGATTTCGCAGGGAAGGCGCTCCACAGCAACCTTCTGGAGGGGGAGATCCTGAACCTCTCCTCCGATCCGGATGGGGGCATCGAGAGGTCAGATGATTTCAAAAAGAGGTTTGGCAGGTGGTTGCTGGAAGGTGAGATGGCACAGATGGTCCTCTCCGATATCATCAAGCCCAGGCTCGGGCAGCTGAGAACCTGTTCGGCGGCAGAGGGCCACCGGCTTGAGCTTCTCCTGAAGTATCTAATGGACGCCAGAAGCAGCCCCGATCTAAAGGGGCTCCTGTTCGACGTTCCCCCACGCAACAGGGTATCCGTGATACGGCTCATGGCCTCCACGGGCGATGGCTCCGTCATGGACCTCCTGAAAAGGCTTCAGGAGTTCTCCTCGGTGGAGGAGGATAGAGACGCCGCTGGTGACGCCCTGAGAGAATTGGATATCAACGCATGATAAAACGGTCGTTAGCATTAAGTACGCTTCATGGGCTTTACTCGATGGAGTGGGATAAAAGCGGAGGCAATTCATTGAGGTTCGACAACAGGCTTGATCCACTGCTGGATGAGATATCACAGAAGATCATAAACTGCAAGAAGTGCGACCTGGCGGAGTCCAGGATCAACGCGGTTCCCGGAGAGGGGCCCCAGCACGCTAAGATGATCCTTATCGGGGAGGGCCCCGGTCAGAAGGAGGATGACACCGGCAGACCGTTCATAGGGCAGTCCGGGAAATTCCTCTCGGAACTGCTTGAAAGGAACGGCATTCACAGGGAGGATGTCTTCATCACGTCGGTTGTGAAATGCAGGCCTCCCGACAACAGGGTTCCCACGATGGAGGAGATCAAATCCTGCCTTCCCTACCTCCTGTCCCAGATCGATTCGATAGCACCGGTTGTTATTGTCACCCTGGGCAACACGGCATATCAGGTGTTCTCGTTCACGTTCTACCTCCCCAAGAAGAAGATAGGAGAGGTCAGGGGGAAGCTGTTCCACCTGCACTCGACGGCGGCGAAGATCCTGATCCCGACGTATCATCCGGCGGGCCTGCTCTACAATCGTAAGCTCATCCCCGCCTTCGAGGAGGATATCAAAAAGGCCGTCGATCAGCTGTCGAAATACAGGTGATCGGTCACTTGATCTTGTATTTCGGATGGGCCATCGTATAGCTGAAATATCCCATCAGGGCGACGA
>CBDVER010000067.1:0-7158 GCA_965373055.1 uncultured Thermoplasmata archaeon | reverse complement strand
CTACCCACGGCTGTTATCCCCCATTATATTGGAATCATCTTCATTATATTAATAGAAGATACCCGAAGAATGATCGAGCATTAGCTAGCGATACAATTAAATCCGATAACGCATACACCGTTTGGGGGAAGCTGACTTGTCTCTGAAAGGTAGGGATATCGTGGCAATAACCGATCTCGATCTAAACGAGATCGAAACTATCTTGAAGGAGGCGGAGAAGATGGTCCCCGCCGCCAAGGGTGAGATCAAGAACAATTCGCTCTCCGGAAAGATCCTGGCAGCTCTTTTCTTCGAGGCATCCACCAGAACCAGGCTCTCCTTTGAAACGGCCATGCACAGGCTCGGAGGCGATGTGATCACCATCGCCGGCCAGGAGGGTAGCTCACTGATAAAAGGGGAGACCCTGGCCGACACCATCAGAATGGCAGAGGGATATTCGGACATCATCGCCATCAGACACCCAAAAGAGGGGGCGGCCCGCCTGAGCGCAACCTTCTCGAAGATCCCGGTCATCAACGGAGGGGACGGCGCAGGTCAACACCCTACCCAGACCCTTCTGGATCTGTTCACGATAAAGCAGAACCACGGTGACATATCCAAACTCCACGTAACGATCGGTGGGGACCTGAAATACGGCAGGACCACACACTCCCTGTCCCTGGCCCTGGGAAGGATGGGAGCCAGGATGACCTTCGTCGCCCCAAAGAGGATCCAGATGGTGGACCACATCCTGGATGATCTCAACAGGATGAATGCCAGCTTTGACGTGGCCTATGATATCAGGGAGACCATCGAAGATACGGATGTGCTCTACATGACCAGGATCCAGAAGGAGCGCTTCCCGGATGTGGAGGAGTACATGAAGGTTGCCGGGGGCTTCCGCATCACGGCGGATATGCTGGAGCCTGCCAAGAAGAATATGATCGTTATGCACCCGCTTCCAAGGGTGGATGAGATCCATTATTCCGTTGACACCACTCCACATGCCAGATATTTCCAGCAGGCGTTCAACGGCGTTCCGGTGAGAATGGCCCTGCTTCACCTTCTCCTGGAGGAATAGAGATGAAGGACGTGAGGATCACACCCATCAAGAACGGAACGGTCATCGACCATATCAAACCGGGTATGGCCCTGAAGATCCTACCCCTTCTGAACATAGATCAGGATTACAGTACCGGCCTCTCCATAGCGATGTACGTCCAGTCGAAGAAACACCAGCTGAAGGATATAGTGAAGATCGAGGAGAGGGAACTTCTCCATAAAGAGGTGAACAGGCTGGCGGTCATAACACCCAATGCGACGATAAGCATCATAAGGGATTTCAAGGTAGTAGATAAGTTCAAGGTAAAACTTCCAAAGGTCATAGAGGGAATCGTAAGATGCGAGAACATCAACTGCATCACGAACGGAAAGGAGCCGGTTGTTAGCAAACTGGTGAGAGCGCAGGAGGATCCTGTCAAATTCAAGTGTTACTACTGTGGAAGGATCCAGAACACGCTGGAAAAGAGGATCATCTAAGTCCTGCGGATATATCCAGGATCACGTCTGCAGCCCTATTCATATCTGTCAGCGACATATGCGGCATTGTGATCATCTTCGGATCGTCCGGGAGATATTCCGTGGCCATGGGAACGTGTACGAACCCTCCCTTCGCCCCGCTCTCCTCGCACCACTGCATCACGGTGTAGAATATCTCGTTGCATAGATATACGCCTGCACTGTATGAGACCTTGACGGGAATACGCTCTGATAGAAGCTTCTCCAGTATTCCGGCGATCGGCAGGCTGGATCGATAGGCAACCGGACCATTCCTGGAGATCGGTCCCCCGAAATGCTGCATGCCGCTATTGTCCGGGATATCGGACCCTCTGATATTGACGGCTATCTCCTCGAGTGCTATGTGCGATATCTTTCCGTTCAGCCCGAAGGATAGCACGAGGTCCGGGGATACCTCCCTGAGGGCTGTTAAGAGTATCTCCCTTGCCTTTCCATATTCAACCGGAAGTACGATGGGTACCACATCGATATCCAAACGTTTTCCCAGATGCTCCGCTACGGCCTGTGCTGGGTTTTGAGGAAAAATATGGAAGGGGACGAAGCCGGTGATGATCGCTTTGGCCATCGGCTCCGCCCCTTCAGACTGCGGGATATCTAATCCCTCTTTCTGAGCCACACGAATGACGAGGAGAGCACGCCGATAAGGGCGACCGTCCCGAGCAGGCCTCCGATCACGACCTCCGCTCCGACGGGAGTTGGCTTATCGTATCCGCCGAAGATGATCACCTGGATCACCGCCGGCTCATCGGAGTTCTTTCCGTCGTCGTCCTTAACCCATACCTTGACGTAATAGGTGCCCACCTTGTCATACTCATGCGCTTTCGTGTATCCGGTCTCGTAACCGTCTATCCCCTTGTTCTCATCAGAGTGGGTGCCGTCATCGTAGTCCCAGTAATAGCCCACTATATCACCATCCCTGTCAAAGGAACCCTCGGCAGAGAGGATTATGGGCTGTTCCTCGATGGACTGCTTGACCATGTCTATCTTGGCCACGGAGAAGGGTGCACGGTTCTCGACGATTATGGTCCAGCTATCCTCCCAGACGGCGCCCTTCCTGTCCGACATGTTCAGCGTCACAATAAAGGTCCCGTTATCGTTGTACTGATGATCAACATACGGGTTGCTCTCCGGGGGCGATCCGTCGCCGAAATCCCAGGTAAGTCCGTAGAGGTCATCCAGGGGCGATGTGGACTGCTTGTCGTCCATGTAGAATATACCGTCGGGATCATATGATTCCGTTGTGTCAAAGGACATGTGAGTGCGGGTGTAGAGTTTGTAGATGTTCTTGTCTATCCATTCGTCGGCTGTTATTGTAACCTCACCGATAGGTGCCTTGTTCTTGGATACGATCTTTATCTCGGTGGTATCATCTGCCGCAAATTCACCGTCCGATACCGTAAGCCTGACAACAAATTGCTGGGCTACCATATAGGTGTGCTCCACTACCCTGCCTGTTTCGGTCTTTGAGCCGTCGCCGAAATCCCATAGGTAGTCGAGGTTGTCCACATACCGGGAATCCCTCTTCCCGTCATTGTTGGGATCGTCGTTGGCATCGTAGGATCCCACTCCGTCGAAGACCACTACCATACCCTCTTCAATCTCATCTGCTCCAGGCAAGGGCATTATCGGGCCAGCGTCTGCAGTTGGTGCGAGGTTAATATAGACCGGGAAAGGAATTGATTCTATCTGCTCCCTGCCGTCCCAGACCCACAGCTTGACCGGCCAGAACGCCTCCTCCTCGGATTTCGCGCCCCGACTGTACCAAACCTTATCCGCCTCGGAGGTAAAGGACCAGGGGGTCTCCGTCGAGTCTCCCCACGTCCACCTGAACTTCAATGGGTAATCTGGCACGAGATCGTCGTCCTCATCCCAACCGGGAAGGCCGACATAGTATCCGTCACCCTCCTCTTCACCCACCGGGATGAACACATCAGGATCGTAGGATAAAGAGCCGTTGAAATAGACGGTCCTGCCGTTTGACGAGTCCATGCTTCCGAGGCTCCAGTCCAATGGCGGATTATGGCCCGCCCTGATCACAGGAACCGGATCCTCATTATCTATCACGTGAACGATGTAGTTCTTGGTCGTTGACATCGTATTGAGCTCAAGCGGATCCCCGTCATATACGGTAAGTGATACGTTCCAATCGCCCACCTCATCGAAAGGCTGAACCACCCTGGGGGTAAGTGGGATCTCATTGATGACCCCTGATGGGCTCTCGAACTTCCATACGTACCTGAGCTCGGAGTTCGGATCGGGATCATGGGCCCACCCGTTGAACTCAACATCCTGGTTCTCCAGTATGTAGGTCTCCTTACCTGCATATTCAGGAGGTGTCTGGGGGTTCACGTTGATCGAGACCGTAGGAGCATTCTGTGATTTGTAAACAAGCACCTTTATCGTATGTGTGTCCTGGAGCATATCCTGATCCTGAACGGTCAATGTCACATTTACAATGAGCCACTGATCCTCGGCAGGTAGGGTCGAGTCGACACCGGGCAGCCTGAACTTGTGAACGAAAATTGGGCTGTTCTGCCAGCCTGATGCCATGGGGACACGATAATCGTTACCGTTTATATTCGTCTGACCCTCCCATTTGTACTTCAGGGTATCGGTCTCACCGAAATCATCCTCGGTCCCGGGGGGGAAGTCATCGTCGATATTCTGGTTGCCATCACCATCATCCGGCCCCGGCCAGTCAGGGTGTCCGTAACCAAGTCCATCCAGACCAACATCATCCTGTGGGTCGTATGATTTGGATGCGTCGAAGGTGACCAGGTCCCCCTCCTTTAACTGGGGGTACTCATCGGTGAAGACCGGGTCCTCATAATATGTATCGAACTTATCCCTGCCGTCGATGCTGTCATCCCTGTTCTCAGGGAAGCCCATATCGATGCCAGTATCTGCCAAAGGAAGCTGGGCCGGATGTTTGTAGGGGATCGTAAGCCAGCTGAGCTTCTCGTTGAAACCGCAGTAGACAAGAAGGTCAACGGTCAAGTTATTGAGGTCGGATGGCTGGTTGTCTGTCCTGTACATTACCACCCATATCCTACCTTTGTCGATGTCACCGGGGATATCAGCGAATCCGTCGTCGTTGATGTCCATCCAGTATCCCACACCGTCCATGTACTCCTCTTCCTGTCTCTGCGTCAGGAACATCTCCTCTGATTTGGTTACGTAGGGTTCAATGGTTCCCGTAGGGTCCAGTGGATCATAAGGTGTATCCCAGTAGTTGAAATCGAACCTCATAAATCCTTCTATGGTCCCTTCCTGCTCCTTCCATTTGTAATCGCCATCCGTGTCAACGATGACCGACACATGGATCTCCTTCAATGCTCCCATGTTGGGATTGGTCCAGACGTCGCTGGGGAGCAACCCTACAGGGTTTATCGTGAAGTTCACGACACCCATGTCTCCCATGGAATTATCGTACTGCGCGGTCCACTGCTGCCCGACCTTCGGATAGGAGAAGTTCATCGGATCGAACTGGGTCTGGGTGAGGTTGAGATCCTCCTTGCAGAGGCCTACCTCATCGCCATTGGTCGTGAAGTTGACGTCATCAAGCCACTGGTAATCCTCGGTCATGTTCTTGCATCTGAGCCAGAACTCCCTCTGGGGCCAATCCTCAAGATAGTTGGTCCAGTTGTGCCATGGTTGGTTCTGTGGTTCGTTCGAATTCTCCAGGTCCCAGGTTGTGTGGGGGTCGTAGCCTTCGGTCTTCTGTCTCGGGAGTGTAGCTCTTGTCAGAATATCCGTTCCATCACCCAGGACGACGCTGTCGTCCGAGGATATGCCTATCACGGCAAATATGCCGACCGAGACCATCACAAAGGTCAAAATAAGGGCAAAAATACTACTGCGCATGGGTTTCCCTCCAAGTACTCGTACTATGTAACTGTACCACTAGGCTTTTGGATATAATGGACCGTGTAGATAAATCTTCCCTACTTGAGGGTTTTACAGCCTCCATTCCAACTACCTCCTGATGTTTCCGCCTGATTGGCGGAGCACTGGATATTACATGCCCGATGGTACAGGCAAGTATACTATCAAACGGGAATTATTTAAGGGTTGCCTATTCATGTGATATGTGGGGCCGTTCGTGCAAATCCCTATCAGCCTACTGGCTTTGAAGTTCAATGACCATCGTTTCGCATTGATCCGACACCCCGATATATATTTTCATGTCCCCCTCCGCCCTGACCTTCTCCGCGTAGTTCAGCATATCGAATATCTGGGATACGTCCTTGCCGCTTTCATGCATCTTCATCGCCACATCGTAAACGAACTGGATCTTCTTGAAAGCCGCATCGACCTTCTCCGTCGGAACATCTTCCGGTTTCGGCTGGGACTTGGGCTGCGGAGAGGGCGCCGCCTCTTTCGGTGGAGTTGCTTTCTGTTCAACCTCTGGCCCGGGTGCCGGCGTTTCCCTCGGTTCATCCTGCTTTGGTTGAGGTGGTGAGGTCTCTGGCTCTGGGTCCGTGGACCTCTCTGGTATCTTCGGATCCCCTTGCGCTTCCGCCTTGGGCACCAACGGGACCAGCTTCTTCTTTACAACCTTTGTTCTGATGACAGGCAGGGGTTTCACCTTACCGGTCTCCTGCTGTTTCTGATCTGGTTGGGGGGTCGATATGACCTGGGGCACACTCTCCTTTGGTGTTTCCCGGGCGGGAGATCCTTTCTCTTCCGCTGGGACCTCTATCTCGAGATCCTGCTTTGGTTTCTCCACGGCCCTCTTGACAGGGATCACGGGTTTGGGATCGGGCTTCGCCCTGGGCACGGGCCTCTTTATGATCTTCTTCGCAGCAACCTTTTGCTTTTCTATCTTTTTATGTGGGGTGACCGCCTTCGTCTCACTCTTTCCGGGGAGGGGCCTAACTGACACAACCTCCACTGACGCCGACTCCGACAATATATCCTTAACTGAATCCTCTACCAGGGCGTTGCACGCTCCAACAATGGATATGAAGTCATCCCTCTGTTCCTTGAATGAGGTCGCCAGCTCCTTGTAACTCTCCCTGGCCCGGGTAAGGTCTCCACCCACCTTCTCGTAGTCATCGATCTTTCCCTTGAGATATAAGAATACCGACTTCCTGAACTCCCGATCATCCAACCTATCCTCTATCTCCTTTGCCAGGTCGTTCACATTCTCATACGACCCATCCCTGTAGTATACTGCCATCTCCTTGATAAGATCATAGATCTTTCCAGCGTCCCCACCCATTCCTTTCAACGGGGAAGCCCTGTTCTGAATATCCATCAGCTTCTTCGCAGCATCCTCTTTGGTCTTGGCCGCTTTCAGGTCATCGCCTACAGCGGCCTTGAATATTACCTTCTCCTTCTCCTGGATCTTCATCTCGATGGTTGGGCCTATCTCCTTTGGAGAGATTATCTCGATCCTTCCCTTCCTGGAACCATCCTCCAATCCCTTGATATCTTCCTTTGAAGCGGGTGTAACCTCAATATCATCCAGGTCTGTACCCATATCCGATGTATCGCTATCGACCATAGCCGAGGGGGGCGGAAGTTCCCCTCCATCTGATACCTTTCCCGGATCCTGTCCGTGTACCCTTAACCAGAGGGTCCTGAAAGGTTCCTCTA
>CBDVER010000066.1:0-7243 GCA_965373055.1 uncultured Thermoplasmata archaeon | reverse complement strand
GGTGTATGCAAGGGTCAGATTGACCGAGTTCTCCCAATCGCCGTAGAACACATATTCCACGTAAACATCGACGACCTCACTGCCGTCCCAGTTGTCCCATATGGAGAGGTTCAATACGATCGGGTCGCCTGTGGTGGGCTGCTCGTTATTGATGCGCTGCAATTCCGGCCCGTCGTTATCCCGTATCGTTATATTGACCTCGCCCGGGCTGTTGCAGTAGTTGTTCTTGAGATCCCTGGCCGAAAGTAGATAATGGAAATAGCGGGCATTCGAATATGGGATCGTCACCGTGCCCTCGAAGGCACGTGTGGTACCTGCATCCGACGTTAGAGGTATTGACACGTTGTAATGGCCCCCCTGGTCGAACCAGTATTCGATGTACGCATGGGTGACCTTGATGTTGTCTGTGGCCGTCAGATTGGCGGTGAATGGGTCGCCGGTTGTCGCCACGGTATCGGAATTATCCGAAACAAAGACCGGGGGCGTGAAGTCCGGTATATCTCTCTCGTATTTGGTCAGGAAAGCATCATAGTTTCCGTTGTATGATGTGTCCCTTGCATTAAAGGTCGGAAAATTGGACGAGTACGTGGTGCCCACTATATACACGTTCGTGGCGGAATCTAAGGCGACCCCGTACCCGTAATCGTTACTGGTCCCTCCGAGGTAAGTGGATTCCAGCAATTGGGAGAAGTCCGAATCAAGCTTCGTGTACACCGTTTCATAGTAGGAAGAAGAGCCCCTAAATGATGCCTGCGCAGGATTTACCATAGGATAATTGGTGGAACGGGTATAACCGGTAATGTACACGCATTCATCATCATCGACCCTTATATTATTGCCGGTGCCGCTCATGCCCTCCTCACCGGACCCGCCGATGTAGGTGGAATATACTAAACAGGATGATCCCCATTGAGTTGGGTCCAACTTGGTCACGAAAAAGTCGTAGTAACCTGCACGAGATCTGTCATACGCGCCGGATGTCGTGGGGAAACTGGATGAAGTTGTTTTACCGGTCACGTAAACATCACCGTCGGAATCGACGTCGATCCCGTACCCGTAATCCGCACCGTAGACGCCAAGATAGGTCGAATAGACGAGGCTGTTGCCTGCAGAGCTGAAAATGGTCATGACCGCGTCATAATCATAATTGTTCCTCGTTCTGTCATAAGCATTCGATGTGGTAGGGTAGATTGAACTGGAGTAAGAGTATCCCTCAGAATATCCGGTCACATGGGCCTGATTGCTGGAATCCACCTCGATACCCATGAGGTAGTCGTTCCTGTATCCCCCGATAAATGTGGAATATATCAGGGAGGCCGAACCGGATTTGGATGAGTCGAATTTCGTAAGGAAGCCGTCGTAATACGACGTTGATCCACCGAAGGAGGAATCATACGCGTTCCTTCTGGGGAAATTCGTGGAGCGGGTATATCCAATGATGTATGCATTACCGCTTGAATCCACATCGATACCACGTCCATAATCATAGTAGGATCCCCCGAGGTATGTGGAATATAATAATGACGACCCGGCGGAGCTTATCTTTGCGTAGATCGCATCCCACGTGCCGCCATTTCCCGTTCTATCGTAAGCACTACCTGTTGTAGGCCAGTAGGTGGAATATCCGTAAGCGTATCCGGTGATATGGGCATTCCCGGAGGAATCGACGGCGATATCGTAGAGGTAGGTATGATAAAATCCGCCGATGTACGTGGAGAAGAGGAGGGATCCCGTAGTGGAGTATTTGGACACGAAGCCATTGTAGTAGGACGAGGAATACAGGGAACGATCATAGGCGTTCATGACCGGGAAATCGTTGGACCTTGTTATCCCACAGATATAGGGGTTCCCGCTGGAGTCCACGTCCACAGCGTATCCGTAGTCATAATACCAGCCACCGTGGAAGGTCGACCAGAGGACCGGATCTATAACCACGCCTCTGCTTACATCGTAATCCTCGAGTGTGAATGTGTAGGAGGAGCCGTCAAGGACCTTGAAGGAGCCGTCGATCTCCTCACCCGATCCGTCGTTGTAATAGATGAAAAGATCTGAATCGATGAGCTCCCTCCCCACATCCACTCCGATCACCAAGGCGTCATTGTCGGCCCTGAGATACTCGTGGCCATCCACCCGGATGATGATATCCGAGGGGTCCGCACCCGGCTCCAGGGTGAACTCGTATTTTGCACCCTGCTCGGAGAAAGAGTAGGTGAGGTCTATCCCATCCCAGAGGCCGTCATACCGGACCGTCTCGAAGCTGCTGACATCCGTTGCCCATTTCGACTCATCATTGCCGAGGAAGAAATTGCTCTTGTGGGATAGTTCATCTTCCCCCATGGGCAGTACCTGTGATGCTCCATCGAAGGAGAATGCGAGTACATGGCCACCGTTCATCTCGGGGGGCTCTTCCAAACCATCTTCCGGTAATCCATCTTCGACCTGGGCGCTCTCCTCGATCGGGGCGTTCACAAGGTCATAATAGACCCTGCTCTCACCCAGACCGATATGGCCAAAGGATGAATCCCCGATGAATGTGAACGCGTCATTCCACTGTCCGTCGTTTTGAGTGAAATACCCGATATTTTGACCCATTAACTCGTCCACGCTTGGACCCATGAGCTCATCTATACTTGGGTCCATGACCTCGGATACGCTTGGATATATGGTTTCGATGTTCTCCGTATCGGACTCCGGGGGAGCACCCCCGGCCATGACCGAAATACCGGAGAACAGAAAGGCTAGCACAACAAACATCGATAGATATCTCTTTACCATTTTATCACCCGACCGTTCATACTGGTAGGGGGAAAATATCCCCTATAGGAAACTGCAGAGTTCAAGTCACTTCTAATTATATAAAACTTTGTTAATAGAGGAACAAACAGGATAAATAGAAGGGAAAAGCAGGTCCAAACCGGACCCTTGAGAAAACAGCAGTCCAGATTGGGCGAATAGCAGATCGAAATGTTCAGTTCCGAAGGTGCTCCGGAAGGGATATGACATCGCCCTGGTCCACATGCTCTACCTGTTCACGCCCCCCATCTTCCACACCGCCGATATGGTGGGGCGGAAGGTGGTCCGCGGGCCTGTGGGGGAGGTTGTGCCTTCCATCGGGAACATTCACGCCGGGCACCCGGCCCTGGTTTCTCCTTTTCATGATGACCACGACCTGAATGAGGAAAAATACGAGCAGTACCAGTATGAACAGGCCTCCGAGCAATACCACAAGGGTGGTTTCCGATCCCTGCTGCTCCTGTGCAACATCCTCCGTACCTTTCCATACGGTGACCTCTACCGTTTTGCTCTGTTCATTTCCGGCATGGTCCTTTACCCATCCGATCACCGTATATGTGCCCGCTTCGTCGAAATTGTGTATGAACTCACCGTAGCCTGACCATGGGGTCATCTCGCCATCCCCGAAATCCATTCTGTAGAATGCGATCCCGCTGGTATCCAGGGAATTGGTCATATCGAACGTGAGGTTGTCCTGGACCTCCACGGTGTTATTGTCCAGAGGCCACATCACGGATATGTGGCCTGTCGGCAGAACGCTGTCCATCTTCAGGTCAATGGTCCTGGGGTCCATCGCATTTCCGGCGCTGTCCACGGCGCTGTACTGAAGAACGTGGATGCCCTCCCTGATGGCGATGGGGGACCGATATAACGTCCACTCCTCGTAATCCCAGCTGTATGAGATCGAGACCGGGGAACCCACACTTCCGGAGGAGGCATCCTCGAGAGAGATCTCAACCCCGGAGGAGCGGTACCACCCATCGATCGGAGTGTCATCTATCTGATGTTCGACCTTGGGCCTCAGGGAATCTATGCGGACCTTGAACAGGAGCGGCTCTGCGGAATTTCCGGCCCTGTCCTTCCCATGGACGATTATCTCGCTCTCCCCCTGGCCGATGGTAATATCTCCCTTGTGATCCACCGGCTCCCCGCCGTTTACGGTGTAGGTGATATCGATGTTGTTCTCATCTGACCACAATGCAAGGGTCGGAAGGATGCTGAGCCATCTGGAGGAGTTCTCCACACTATACTGGAACTGGTCAAACTGCCCGAAGAGGGTGGGCGATCCCGTATCGACCCTGAACTGATAGCGCAGTTCGGGGGCACTGTTGCCCGCCTGATCATGGGCGGTGATCCGGACCTCATGATCTCCTGGCAGTATGTCCAACGGGAGATCGTAAAGGAGCGTGGACCCTCCGTCAAGCGAGTAGTACAGGTCCGCATTATCCTCGGTGGACAGGGTTATCCTCGGCATGCTTACGTACCAGCCGTCCTCCCCGTCAGGCTCTGCGGGAGATATGCTAATCTGGACCTCGGGGCCGATGGTATCCACCATGAACTCCCTCTCCCTCATCATCTCCCTGTTGCCCGCCTGATCGATGGTGTACCAGACTATGGAGCTTGTACCCTCGGGGGCGGTAAGCGGCTCGGTGTAGACGGTGAAGTCGCGGTTCCCCCATGTGTAGAAAATATCCGAATAGAGGTGGGTGGTATGGAGATATACCGTAGGTGGTGATGTGTACCACTCGCCCTCCTCCAGTTCCGGATCGATATAGATGGATGAGCGGGGCGTGTTGAGGTCCACCTTGAACTGGAGGTGACGCTTCTTCTCCACGTTATCCCTTGTGTCCTCGGACCAGTAGGATACGTTGTAGATGCCTTCCGGGACATAGACAGGCCCCGAGTACTCCATGATGTCCCCGGAATTGAGCTGGTAGAACTTGGTGGCGCCGGGTTCGGTGGTGAGGGTGATCTTTGGCGAGTTCACGTACCAACCATCCTCCCCATCAGGCAAACCGGGCTGTACGAAGGCCTCGGTAATAGGGGGGTCTATGTCAAGGATATCGAGAGAGATCGAGTATTCGCTTGCCTGCGACGATGAGAGCATGAGCTGAAATGTATCGAACTTGGCCCCCCAGTCCATAAGGTCGTACGTCACCTTGTCCCCCGAGAAGCTCAGCCTGTGGACGCTCCGGGGGGGTGAGCTCTCCTCGTACAGCGCCACATCCGGCGTCCCCGAGGGTATGGTGATCTTCAGCCGGTACTCCTCATTTGGATCGGGGGGCGAGGAGAAGCGAAGCGATACAACCCCATAGGAGTTGAGGTTCCCACTGCGGGACAGCTGAAGGCCGTTATAGCTTCCCTGAAGATTGGTTGCGAGCGAATAGCCGCTGAAGGTCTTATCCTTGTAGGCGAACTCCTTATCCTCTCCTGCATGATCGTCGTTTATCCTGGTCGCCACCTTCCACTTATAGAAGGTTGTGTCAAAGCGGTCAGAATAACCCAGCGTTGTGAGGGCGGCGTTGACGCCGCTGGTCCCGTGTTGGCTTGCCCTGACCAGGGTCCTGGTGTAGTTCCTTCCGCCGTAATGCTCCATCATGTATAGGGCATACAAAAAGCTAGATCCGTAGTAGACAATGTTGCTCTGGAATGTGCTGTCGGATATGATAAGTGACACCGTGGGATAATATTTCAGATAATATACGGCGTGCTGGCCCACGACGGAGTTCAGCCCGTATGTCAGATATGCGGAGAGGTCCGCGAACCCCTCGTCTATCCAGAGATACTCGTAGGGATCATACTGCCTGTGAATATAATGCTGAAACTCATGAGTGATTATGACGCCCGCCCAGTTGAGGTCCGCCCGATCCACGAAGAAGTGGTGGGTTCCAGGCTGATAATAACCTCCTATTCCGCTCTGACCGTCGATGTTGTACACATAGAATACCACATCGTCCACCCTGTCCAGGGGGTCGAAGTGATCCTTCGAACGCCCGTAGGAGATGTTCACAAAATCGTCGCAGAACCTCTTGAGGAGGTCCCACTCGCTGGAGGAGAGGTCTCCCGCATCCGTATCCACGTAAGCCTCGAGTATCGAATATGAATAGTAGAGCTCATAGGTCCTTCTCGTCGGAGATGAGGATAGGGACTGGACCTCACCATCATCACCATATGTTGCCATCTCCACGCCTTCCGGGGCCGGGGAAGGGGTCTGGATGAACGGGGACCCCTCGTAAGGGTACCTCGGTCGGTATCCGGCCTCTACCAGGGGGTCGACATCGACCCCGGACCCCTCATCACCGAATGACACCGCACCTCCTACCTCGGAAAGGGGAAGAACGGTTATCAGCAGAAGCGATGTCAGCAGGATCGTCAGGATCGGTTTCATCAACGTTTTTTCAAAGTGCATCATCTTCACTCCATCGTTCATGGAAATACTATGGCTATATCTTTACAGAACATCGATTAATAGGCTTATTCCTAAATGTGTCATTAATTATGTCAAGCTGTATCCAGCCAGGTCATTATTGGCGCCGGGCCCACAAGCGATCCCGGAGGTTGGAAGGAACCCGGTTTTACGGATCGGTGTGTCACTTTTCCTCTCTGGACCGGGTGAATATATAAACGACCACCAGCAAACTGATAATAAGCACTATCACGCCGATGATGATGGGCATGCTTATCACGCTACTGGACTCCGTTGAGGCCCCCGCGGGTTCCTCTGTCTCATCGTCATCCGCCGGTTCGCCTTCCTCCCCGGGAAGAACGGTAAAAACGTAATCCGGCGATATTACGGTCTTCCCCTGATCGTCGTACACCATCGCCGAATAGCTTACCTCCGCACCCTCCTGGAAGGGGCCGATCTCGATCGAGTATATGCCGCCCCCCTCATTGGTCATCGTCATTGGAACGTTGCATATCCCATCAAGGCAGTACGTGAGCTCGACGGAGGTGACCGTGGTGTCGTACTCATCGATGGGCGCATAGACGGTGATGACATCATCTGCAGTTGGCGACCCCGGGGAGTGTGTCAGCTGTCCAATTTCAGGCCCTTGCAGGAAATCCTCATTGTCCACCTGAACTGTTATCGAGGCGATGCCGGCCAGCCCGTATTCATCCGTCGCCCTCACCGATATCCTGAGATCCCCGTTTGGATATCCGGAGACGTCGGCCAAATAACTGTAGTAACCTCCGGCCTGCTCCATCTCCTCCCAATCCTCGGACCCCAACTTCACCTCCACGACCTCTATGGATGCATCGGATGTCACCTCCGCCCTGATCTCGACCTCATCCTCGACGTCCGCACCGTCGCGGGGAGACGTTATCTCCACATCGGGTATGCCCGATGTCTCCACCGGGAAGGCCTCCCCCACCGCATCCGAATAATGTGCGGTGTAAGGCTTTGGGGGTATGCCCGGATAGTAGTTCACATTGGTCCTGGAGTTGAACA
>CBDVER010000065.1:0-7262 GCA_965373055.1 uncultured Thermoplasmata archaeon | reverse complement strand
GGGAAACCTGTGAAGGCCTATACATCCCAGAGCGATGAAGAACGATGAGATCGCTATCAGTACGATCATTGCGATAATGACGCCTTCCATGCTAACTCACCTCCTCCCTGGACCCTTCCATGTATTTGGCTATGACCATGGTGGTCACGAACGAGAGCACCGCATACACGATGGCGATATCGATGAATATCACCTCTTCGTGATACGCGCCAAGTCCGATCATCATCCCCACCACCAGCGTGTTCACCGTATCCAGCGCGACGATCCTGTCCGGGGACGTCGGTCCGAACAGCAGCCTGACGAGGGCGATGATCATTCCCACGGCCATCACGGCAACGCCAATTATCAGGATGTTGAACTCAGTGAAGATCATTCCGCAACCCTCCTTGCCCACTCGGGGAACCCCCCGCAGACCTCCTTCATCCTCTCCTGGTCCGTCCTTGTATCCTTGACGAATATCCAGTGAATGAAGAAGTCCCCGGTCCTGTCGTCCACATCGACCGTGAGGGTGCCAGGCGTGAGGGTGATGGAATTCGCCAGGACCGTCCTGGCGAGGTCCGTCCTCAGCTTGGGCCTTATCCTCACTATCCCGGGCCGTATCTTACCGGTTATGACCCTGAATGCCACGTCGATGTTCGCCAAAGCCATCGCAAAAATGAAGGGGAATAGATAGACGATGAAGATGGCCGGCTTGACAACTATGTTTGCCGGTTTACCTATTACGTCGTTCTCCCCTTTTCCCAACAGCATCCTGCTGACGACCGCTGCCAGGAGTGCTAGGACCACACCGGCCACGATCTCCTCCACCGCGAAGTAGATACCAAGGGTACCACCGGGTTCTCCCGAACCCAACACGAGCAGAAGATAGAGCAGGAGTACCCCAATAAACGTCACCAGAAACGTCAACATAACTATGGGACCCCCTATTTTTCCTTGATTTAGAAACCGTTTGTGTAAATACAGTTTTACTATTTAAACGGTTATAATAATCCATTGTGCGGGTAATAATAATCTATTGTGTGGCAATTATGCACAGACGTTGGAACCAGGCGATAATTACAGCCTGGGTTAATTGATATCGTGTGAATTATTGAATAACAAATTGTGGCGCACAGAGGAATAAGCCCTTGGCCCAACAACACATGGACGTATACACCCTCATCCGCTACAGGTCCTCAAGGACAACGACCGTGTTACCAACGGTGATATAGTTCACGCTCCGACCCTGGAACATCCAGGTCCTCTCCACCTCCACGAGGTCGGCCGTGATCTCCACCTCACCCTTTCCGTCCGGGTCCAACAGAACCTTTCCATCCGCCACCATCTTGATCGCCAGGTCCTTTCCCGTTACTGGATCCTTGAGGGCCTTTACGATCGGCCCCATACGGTCGCGGTAAAGTGGGCCCATCGCCCTGAAATCGGGTTTTAGGCCGGAGATCTCCTCCGTCAGGTCCCTCGAGTCCTCCAGGGTGACCTCCTCGGCTTTTACGGTCCCCTTGATGTCCTCCACGGAGCCCTCGATCATCTCCCTTGATGAGGTGATGAGGCGCACCGGGCCTATCCGCGCACCCAGTGATATCTTGCTCTCGCTCTTGTAATGCCGGATCGATCTGACTATCTCCATGGCGGAGAGCCCCTTCTCATATCCATCGGGATCGGACGGGCGCCCAACAGGCCAGGATGAGATGTGGATCGATAGGTCCCCTTCATACTTCCTGTAATGTGATTGGTAAACCTCCTCTGCTATATGGGGCATGAATGGGGCGACCAGCTTTGCCATTCCCAGGCCGAGGGTATAAAGTGTGTAGATCGCCCCTTTATCCCCGGTGCCGATCCTGTGTTTCACCAGCTCCAGGTAGTGATCCGCCACCTCAAGCCACATGAAGTCAACAACCGCCTTCACCGACTTGTCGAAGCTGTAGTTGTCCGCCGATCCCGTGGACTCCCTCACCACCTCCCCATATCGGTGGAGGATCCATCGGTCCACCGGATGAAGTTGCGACCTATCACCCTCGACCTCCGCGAAGATATCCTTTACTTCCTCCCTGGAGAGATCTTTAAAGGAGAGGGAGATAAGCTTCTCCACGTTGTAGAGCTTCCTGATTATCTGCAGCCCTCTTTTTACATCCTTGGTCCTGAAGGGATGGTCCTTTCCAAGAGTGCACGTTGCCGCGTAATACCTGATGGCATCGGCCCCGTAGATATCGTGATACTGCAGTGGATCTATCGTGTTCCCCTTGGAGGCGTGCATGGGCGTGCCATCCTCCGCAAGGATGAAGCCCCCCATCATGATCTCCTTCCAGGGCTTCTCCCCCACCAGTTTGAGGCCCCTTACGATCGAGTAGAAGGCCCAGGTCCTGATGATGTCATGTGACTGGGGCCGCAGGGACATCGGATACAGCTTCTTGAACAATTTCTCATCCCTCAGCCAGAATGAGTTGTAAAGAGGCGTGATCGAGGAGTCCATCCAGGTGTCGAATACCTCCCGGGACCCCTTGAGGCCCCCTCCGCATTCGGGACATTTCTCAACGGGGGGGTCGTCGATGGTGGGGTCAACGTAGCAGTCGTCCTCTGCCGGCGTGACCGGGTGTCCGCATTCGGCACACTCCCAAACGGGTATCGGGGTTGCGAAATACCTCTGCCTTGATATCACCCAATCCCAGCTGAGCGAGTTGACCCATTCCCTCAGCCTCACCTTCATGAAATCGGGATACCAGTCGATCTCATCTGCAGCGGCCAGGACCTCGTCCTTCATGTCCAGGATCTTGATGAACCACTGTGGTACCTGAAGATATTCAATATGGGTATGGCACCTCCAGCAGGTTCCCACGTTCTGGGGGTTCTCCTCCTGTTTTACAAGGGTCCCATCCTCCCGCATATCCTCGATGATGGATGCTCTGGCCTCCTTGAGGTCCATCCCCACATATTTACCAGCGACCTCCGTCATCTGGCCCAATTCGTCTATCCCCTTGATCAGGGTGAGGTCGTACTTGAAGACCCATCTAAGGTCCTCCTTGTCGCCTATGGTGCATATCATCACCACACCCGACCCGTAATCCATCTCCACCACCTTATCCGCAACAACCGGTATCTCCCTGTTGAAAACGGGGGTGATAAGGGTCTTTCCGATCAGGTCCGAATGCCTCTTATCGTCAGGGTGAACGGCGGCCAGCTGGCACGTGCACAGAAGCTCGGGCCTTGTGGTTGCTATCTCGATCTTCCTCCCTGGTTCACCCTTGACGCTGAAGAGGATCGTGTTGAGCTGGGTTATGTTATCCTGATACTCCACCTCCGATTCCGCCAGGGCCGTCGAACATCTGGGGCACCAGTTCACCGGGTGGTTCGCCTTGTAGATCCTCCCCGCCTTGAGAAGCCTGATGAATGATATCTGGGTCAGCCGTCGATAGCTCCTGGCGTCGGTCTGATAATAGACGGATGGGTCCATGCTCTCGCCGAATATCTTGAACTGGTGCCTCATCTCGTCGATGTTGGCGTTTGCGAACTCCTCGCAGAGCCGAACGAACTTCTGCCTGTCGTACTCCCTCATCTTGATGCCGTACTTCTTCTCCACGCGGACCTCGATGGGCATCCCATTGACGTCAAAGCAGAGGGGGAACATGACGTTGTAGCCCCTCATCCTCTTGTAGCGGGCGACGAAATCTATGTGGGTGTAATGGACAGCGTGTCCTGCATGAAGTGGGCCGGAAGCATACCTTGGCGGGTTGTCTATTGAGAAGACCTCCCTATCGGATCCGGGATCGAAATGGTAGATCCTCTCCTCCTCCCAGAAATCCTGCCACCTGCTCTCTGATCCCTTGAGATCGAATCCGCCAGATGCCTCTTTTTTTTCGTCAGTGGACCTCTTTTCGGACATTTATCTACCCCGGTGCTCTAATCTCCCGTTGCGGATAGGGAACTATCGGTAAAATCCTTTTATTATATAAAAGGGAAAGTACACGCCTGGCGGATGAATGGACCTGATGGCCAATGGTAACCGAAGGTTTAAAGGAATTGACCGGGATTTCCCTGCGTGAGTTCCATTAAAATCGGCCCATCATCCCTCCTGCTGATCTGGCTTACCGTGGCCCTTCTCGTATCCGGTCCGGCCCTGGCGCTCAAGGGGACCACCGTTGTAGAGATGGAGGATAAGGTAGACGACGTATTGAGCGACGGCGACAAGGCCCCCCTGGAGGCGCTCTCCACGGTAAAGGAGCTCAGGGGAGGGTCGGTACCCGATTCCACCGAGAAAAGGGCGGTGGACATCCTCTCCCTCCGGATCCTCGAGAACAACTCCTATATCTCCTATATCATCACCGTGGACGGAGAGATCAGGTCCAGGCCGGAGTTCACATACATGATCTGCGGCTACGAGGGAACTTCCGCAAACGATACCGACACCTTCCATTTTATCCTATCGTTCTCCGACGGGAACAGCTCCTATCTCCAGAGGAGTGAGGGCATGTACAAGAAGGTGAGCAACCTATCCTCCGTTTCCATATCCTCCAGGGAGATCAATTTGACTATGCACAGGGGCCTGTTCATTCTCGATACGCGGGATGAGAGCTCCGTTATCTGCGCGATAGCAGTTATGGACCCGGGAGAGGGGAAGGAGAGGCTTATCGACCACCTGATAGAGGAGGAGGAAAAAAAGGACAATTGGTGGTTTCAGGATATGGACGACCTGACCATAGTCATGATCCAGATCGGCTTCTTCATCATGTTCTCCACATTCATCCTGATCGGCTACGGGTACTGGATGAGAAAGAAAGGGACCGAGATGGAAGGGGGCGTTTGCCCCAAGTGCGAGGCTCGGCTTGACGCTAACCTGGATTTCTGCCCCTCCTGCGGGACCTACATAAGGGGTACCAAGGCGGATGACATCGGCCCAAGCCCCTCCCCGATCGAGCTTTCCAAGGATAAAGAGGAGTAGATCAGAAGAACTCCTTCTGTACCTCCACGATCCGTGAGCTCGTCTGGCACATTGAATACGCCTGTAGGGGCTCCCTGTTGACCTCCAGAAACCGGATCCCCCAATTATACAGGGAGAGGAGGGAGTTTCCCTCCTTCTCGAATCCAAGTATGAAATAGGATGCGGCAAGAGCCTCCAGGGTGGATAGCTCTCCCACCCTCCCGAATTTCGTTGGATTGGCCGCCATCAGCAGGGGGAGGGCCCTCGGCACGGGGCGATGGGTCTTCCTTACCATGGGAAAGACCTCATCCGCCCTGGCCCATGAGCAGTCGATCGCCGTTATCCCCTTCTTCCTGAAAAGAGGCAGGTCCTCTTTCGAGAGCGCCGTATCGGAGAATGGATCGAGTAGAAGGGCGCCGTACGGAAGTCCAGCCGGTTTGTCCGTCAGCCTGGCGAGCTTGAACCTCGCCATCTTTCTTGAGGTGCATTTTTTCGGATCATCCTGCCCCAGGTGCAGTATCACCGGAATCGGGATATGCGTCATCCCTCCACCAGCTCCACGAAATCTCCCTCGATCAGGACCATCGCCATCTTCCCATCCAGGTAGATGATATCCTCCTTTTTGAGGCCAATGACGCTTCCGTCCAGTGCCGTGAAATCGTCGATATCCTTGAGTGCTCTTACGACCACGGAACCCTGGGCCATCTCGGTGTGGTGTCTTGAGCCGTGCCTTGGCTCCTCCACGGGCGTCACCTCGGCCGGGCCCTCTTTCAGCTTCTTTGAGATGGTAGAAGCCACCTTCTCCAGGCGGTCCTCCCGGATATCCATAGGGTCCACGAAATCGTCCGTCGATGTGTTGATCCCGGTCTCCGGGTGCATCTTTTCGGGTTTCGGGTTCAAACGGTCGAACCTCAGTATGCTGTCCCGGTTCTCGCCAAAGACCAGCTTGGAATCGTAATACAGGTTGTCCTCCTCGGAATCTATGTTCTTCAGGTCCTGTTTTATGCCCCTGGCGGAGTTCATGGCGGCCAGGACCAACTTCCTCTCCCTGGTGTTGTAGATCCTCTCCACGATCTCCCGGGCCCGATGTATCTCCTCGGATGATTGGTACGCCTCGCCGCCGTAGATGGACGCATCCTCGGATCTGGAACACTCCAACTTGACCTGCAGCCTCTTGAGGAATGACGCCGCCCGCTCGTAGAATTTCTCCGGCAGCCTGGTGAGCCGGTTCTGGCCCTTCTCCGAATAGTAGACGTCGCCCAGCTCCTGCATCGACATATGTTCCAGTTCGTTTACCTTCTTCATCTGACCGTTAATCCTCCTCTTTTCTGATATAGATATCGATTGATCTTGTGGGGAAAGGGATATGAGATTTATATCACCTATACCTATAAGGAGAAATATGAGGCGGACCTGGCCGTTGGCCCTATTGCTGCTCCTTTCCGTGATCGTTGTGCCCGATGTAGAGGGGTCCGAGCCCCGTATGCAGTTCGAGGAGGATTACTACGAGGTCTCGGTGGACCCATCCGATCCCTATCAGGGGGTCCTGGAGGTCGAGGGTTCCATCACCATGGACCTGAGCATTGGAGAGACGGCGACTATCACCCTTACGTCGAACATAACCGAATATGAACAAGGGGCCCCCACTGGCCGTTACTGGAGTTCAATAGTGTACTTTTCCGGGGGCGTTGAGAACAACGTGAAGGTGTTCAGCCGTTTGGACAATTCCGCGGATATCGTCCTTGAGCTGGACCCGCTGAACCACAATCCCGGCACGGATCCGGACATACCTGTTCCTCCGGGGCTGTCGCCTGACACCGAGGGGAGGGTCGTGGTGACCGCCTCTTATACTGGTGCTTATGAGGGGAAGATATCCCAGGATGTGACGATCTATCCCATGGAATATACGCTCATCAACCTGACCACCGGGACGGTCGCCGTGGAGGTCACGGCGGGGGAGAGGCTCGACTATACGTTATCGATAAAGAACGCGGGCAATCTGTTAACCTCGTGTTATCTGGAGATACCTATCCTTGAAGATCTGGTTGAGGACGGCTGGGAGGCGACGTTGGATAATGAGTCCTTCATCGATCTTCTGCCGGGTGAGGAGAGAAAACCCCACCTCGTCCTTACCGCCCCAGATGAGATCAATAGGAACGACCGTGAGGAGCTGGAGATCATCCTCAGGACATACGAGATCGATCCTGAAACGGGAGAGCCCACGATAACGAGGACCCTGCGGATCCAGCTGGACCTTATCAAGTCGAACAGGGACGGGCCCATCATTGGTGATGACGAGCCGGTGGATAACTCCACTGCCCCGAACGATGAGGGCACCAGCTCCGTTGTGTTG
>CBDVER010000064.1:0-7266 GCA_965373055.1 uncultured Thermoplasmata archaeon | reverse complement strand
CCATCGCCATCGGTATCGAGGATCAGTGCGTCGTCTCCTGCCCAGAGGGGATCCGGGCTTGAGGTCGGGTGGTTCACCTCATCCCCATCCGACACTCCGCCTCCATCCGTATCGGGGTTGAGTGGGTCCGTCTCACCTGGGCCCATACTAGAAGACCAGCTTCCGCCGTCCACCACCCCATCAAGGTTCCTGTCCTCGTACTCACCCGGGTCCATCCGACCGTTTCGCGGCTTCCCCATCCAGCCGTCTATCCAACCATCCGGCAGGCCGTCTCCGTCCGTATCGGGGTTCAACGGGTCCGTAAACGAGGTGAACAGCTCTATCGTATCATTGAGGGAATCGCCATCGCCATCCTCCGAGGTGGGGTCGCTGGGCATGCCGTGGATCCCATCTATCTCGTGATCATCCCGGATACCATCGTCGTCGGTATCCTCCTTCAACGGGTTTGTAATGTATCCATCGACCCCTGGAATGACCTCCTCTCCGTCCGGTATGGTATCGTTATCGGTATCCGGGTCCAGCGGGTCCGTGACCCATCCCATATCCCCGTACACCTCATGTCCGTCCATCGATCCGTCGCCGTCGGTGTCGGCCTTCAGGGGATCGGTGCCGTAAAGGGCCTCCTCGATATCCCTCAGGCCGTCGTTATCGGAATCTATGAAAGAGCCATCGTCCCCACCCCAGAGCGGGTCGCCGCCGAGAAGGACCTCAATTCCATCGTTTGCCCCTCCCCCGTCGGTGTCCGGGTCAGTTGGATCGAGACCCTGCTGCCCGTACTGGGTGGAATTGTAATCGAGGTAATACTCCTCACCGTCGAGGAGTCCATCGCCGTCGGTATCCGGATCAAGGGGCAGCGTCTCCAACTGAAGGGCCTCCACCCCATCGTGTATCATGTCCCCATCCGTGTCGTTGTTGAGCGGATCGGTGTACCAATCGTACACTTCGGCCCTATCGTTGAGGCCGTCCCCGTCTGTATCCGTATTCAGCGGGTCCGTCATATGGATATTCACCTCATCACCATCCGTGAGCCCGTCGTCATCGGAGTCCCTCCTGAGAGGAGAGGTCCCGTATATGTGGACCTCTGCACCGTCCGGAACGCCATCCCCATCGCTGTCGGAGACGAAAGGATCGGTTCCGATCGTTATCTCGTAGGTGTCGGATAGCCCGTCCGAATCCCGGTCCCGGGTCGGGAAATCATCCCTCCCATCCAGTGGGTCCAAACCGAGCATGACCTCCTTCCCATCCGGGATCCCTCCCTCGTAACCGCTCTCGTTCCTGTCGGTGTCCGGATCAAGTGGTTCCGTGAGATATCCCCTCAGTTCGTCCCCGTCGGATAGCCCGTCCCTGTCGGAATCGGCCAGGCGAGGCGAGGTACCTATCAGAAGCTCCAGGGCGTCGGGCAAGCTGTCACCGTCCGTATCATTGAGCCGGGGGTCAGTGAAAAGTACCATAAGCTCCTCGCCATCTTCCAGCCCGTCACCATCGGTGTCATTGGAAAGCGGGTCCGTGAACCACTCCATGACCTCTGCACCGTCCGATAGCCCATCCCCATCCGTATCGGCGTTTGCCCTATCCGTGCCACGGGAAGTTTCCTCGATATCAGTGAGCCCGTCACCATCGAGGTCCAGCACCATCTTCCCGTCATTATGTAATCTGGGGTCGCCCCCGTACCAGATCTCGGGCCCGTCCTCGATGGAGTCCGAGTCCGTGTCATTGTCTGCAGGGTCGGTTCCTATCCTTACCTCATGCCCATCCGATAGCCCATCTCCATCCGTATCGGGATCAAGTGGGTCCGTGAGCCCCCAGGGATTGGCCGGGTCAGCCTCGCCGTAGTGAAATATCTGATCGACCAGGATATTTGTTCCATCCCATAGACCATCGAGATCGGAATCACGGGAGCGCGGATCGGTTCCAAGGTCCAGCTCAACATCATCCGAAAGACCATCCCCGTCCGTATCTTTCGAAAGCGGGTCCGTGAACGAGATATACAGCTCGTACCAGTCCGAGAGCGTGTCGTTATCGGTATCGACCTTCAGGGGGTCGGTGCCGTATCCGAACACCTCCTCCCCATCCCAGAGGCCGTCGTCATCGCAATCCGGGTCGAGGGGAGAGGTGCCGAACTCCTCCTCCTGATCCTCTGTAAGGCCATCCCGGTCCAGATCGTTCAAACCCATATCGTCCCTCGCATCGAGTGGATCGAACCCGAGCATGACCTCCATCCCGTCGGGAACCCCGCCTCCATCCGTGTCCGGTTTCAGTGGGTCGGTCTGATGTTCATGTACCTCGTCACCATCGGAGAGACCATCATCATCACTGTCCGGATCAAGCGGGTCGGTCCCCTCCTTCAGGACCTCGTCTCCATCGTGGAGGCCGTCCCCGTCCGAGTCCCTCAGAAAGATCGAGGTGCCAAGGTCTATCTCGACGGAGTTGATCAGCCCGTCCTTGTCCTCGTCCCCATCCGGGGAGTATGAGCCGGTTTTCGCCCCCCTCAGGGTGCCGCCCCCGTCACCACCTGTTGGGCCGAACACATATGGGTCGAACCCCTGGGCGGCAGCTATCGAACCCCCGGTCCGATCCGGCGAATGAGGGGTGACCTCGAATGGAACCCATCCTATCGATTCGATGTATACCTCGCTCCAAGTATGTAGGTGGCTTCCCCTGTAGATCCTCGATCCTCCGGATGCCTCGCCAAGAGCGTAACCTACGATGAGCCTGCTCGGTATTCCTGACATCCTGCACATAATCGTGAAGGCCGAGGCGAAATCGAGGGAGCTCCCCCTCCAGGTCTCGAACAGGAACGAATAGACCGGGTCCTCATTTCCCGACCCGAAATTGGACATGGTGGAATACACGTATCTGTCCGACAGGGCCGAGGCGATGGCACCTGCGCGAATATACGGTACATCGCCCTCATACCCTTCAAGGAAAGAGGAGAGAAGGTCCCATACCTCATCTTCCGCCATCGTGGGGATCGACAGATATATCGATGGCACCGTTGGAGTGAAGTTGGCCAACAGTAGATCTGACATGGTCGTGTTCGGAATGGTATATCCAAGTGTGATCCGGGTAACCGGGACAAGGGTTGCCCTTGCCCCGTTCATATAGGTTAAAGGGAGAAGGTCCCCATAGGGAAACAGCGGGCTCTTCTTGAGGTCCTCCAACCGATTATCAGCCGAGTAGATGGGCATCGAGCCCAGCCAGTCTCCGTTCAGGTCCACATCCACCGTCATCATGGAGGTGTTGGAGACAGGCGGTTCAATGGTTCCGTAGCCATAGTCCCATAATCCACCGGTTAGAACGTTGAATTCAAGCATCCTCATATACCTCGGTTCGGACGACTCCACAGTGAACATCACACGGTCGTCCTGCAGGTGGATAAGCGTATCCAACGTGGACAACGCCCCACCGTTGGAGTTGAGCATGTCGGTGTCATAAGGGTCCTTTCTCCTCAGGTATTCCTCGAGGTTGGATAGACCATCCTCATCCGGGTCCAGATCGGGGTCCTCCACTCCATGATAGGATTCCCAATTATCATCCATACCGTCCCCGTCCTTATCCACCACCATGTCGTGGAGTGTGTCATATTGGTCCGGGATGCCATCGTGATCGGAATCGGGGTCCGCAGGGTCCAGCCCCCTCTCGATCTCCAATCCGTCCGGGATGGTATCCGAATCGGAGTCCTCATCCATGATGTTGGGCCTTCCATCACGATCCACGTCCCCAAGCGGCGACATCATTCCGGACCAATCGATGTTGTATCCGAGGTTGGGGTTGTACCTGAGGGCCCAGCTCGGCTCCTGTCCCTGGTTCAGGCTTCTATTGGACCAGTATTCGAACTCCTCTCCGTCGTCCAACCCATCCCCGTCGGTGTCGGGATTGAACGGTGAGGTGGGCGACCTCTCCTCCCCTTTCAGGAGACCATCCAGGTCCAGGTCCTCGTGGATATCCTTCAGCCCATCCCCGTCGGAATCTATACCGGGCGGTGAGGTCCCACCATCTGCATCGTCCAGTTTGCTGTGCATCGGGTCAACGCTTCGCGGGTCAAACAGGTTCGATGCTATCAATAGAACGATCAGGACCAGACCGGCTGCCTTGTAAAGCGTGGAGAACCTCATATGTTGCCCCTCAAAATGGAAGGTTGCATCTTTCGCCTGGATCATATCCCTATCCAATAGGCATATATCTACGATTCAGCCCAATATTAATAACTTGTTGTACAGTGTGATGGAGGTATTTATCATCAACATCTCCCGGGAGGATATCAAGGTCACCCGGAACGCCATGCGAAGATCGTCGAGGTGTGGCATATATTTATAATGGTTATCCCTCCCCCACCATTGAAAGGGGGCACAGGGATGATAGATCGCGGCATCGTACAGGACATTGTAAGGGGTTACGACAGAGAGGAGGTCAAGATGGCCGTGGTGGGATCGCACTCCGCCCTTGATACCTGTGATGGTGGGGTGGAGGAGGGTTTCAGGACGATAGCATTCTGTCAAAAGGGCAGGGAGAGGACATATGCCACCTACTTCAGATCGAAGAGGGATCCAGACGGAAAACTGCTCCGGGGAATGGTGGACGAGCCGATCGTCCTGGACCGGTTCAGGGATGTGATGGAGGAGAGATGGCAGTCCTGGATGAGGGAGAACTCGGTCATATTCATCCCCAACAGGTCATTCACATCATATGTGGACATCACCAGGATCGAGGATGAATTCCGGGTCCCCATGATGGGGAGCAGGAACCTGCTCAGATCGGAGGAGAGGGAGGAGAAGAAAAGCTACTACTGGCTATTGGAGAAAGCCGGCCTCCCCTTCCCGGAAAAGGTGGATACCCCCGAGGAGATAGATCAGCTGGTGATCGTTAAGCTCCATCACGCGGTCAAGAAGCTGGAGAGGGGCTTCTTCACGGCCTCCTCGACGGAGGAGTATTACGAGAAGTCCAGAAAGCTCCTGGACCAGGGCGTGATCGACGGGGAGACGCTGGCAGATGCCAGAATGGAGAAATATGTGATCGGGCCCGTTTTCAACTTCGATCTATTCTACTCTCCCCTGGAGGAGGAGATGTCCAGGGTCGAGCTGTTGGGAGTGGATTGGAGGCTGGAGACATCTCTCGACGGCCACGTTAGGCTCCCGGCACCCCAGCAGATGACCCTGAATGCCGCACAGGCCCTTCCGGAGTACACGGTCTGCGGCCACAACAGCGCAACCCTGAGGGAGTCGCTGCTGGAGAAGGTCTTCGACATGGCAGAGCGCTGGGTGGAGGCTTCGAGGAAACACTACTCTCCGGGCATAATCGGCCCATTCTGCCTTCAGACCTGTGTTGATAAGGACATGAACTTCTCGATATACGATGTCGCCCCTAGGATCGGAGGAGGGACCAACGTCCATATGTGGTCCGGGCACCCTTACGCCAATTCACTGTGGAGGAAACCGATCTCCACGGGAAGACGTATCGCTATGGAGATCAGGAGGGCGGCCTCCGAGGATAGATTGGATGAGATAATATCCTGATCCCTGGAGGTTATCGCCGCAATGGGCCAGTCAAAAAATAGATATACCATTGTTGCCAATCCATTGACCTAGAGGTTAGTGGATGGTTTTTGAATCGTTGAAAAAGATGTTCAAGTTCACCAAAGAATCCAAACAGGAGCAGCAGCAGTTATCTTTCAGCCGGATCGACGAGGAGATCGATGATTTCGAGAAGGAGATCCAGGAGTATCTCAGGTCCACGAAACAGAGGAATGAACCGCCTGTTCCCGAGGGTCCCGCTTCGTTATCGCAGGGTGGGGCCGTCAAGATGGCGCCCATCGAGGATAAGGAGCGGACACCAGCTCCGGAGATCGAAGATAAAGGTGAATGATCGCACCTAGGCCCCTTTACGGTCCAGATCCAGCACAACCTCTCTACCTCTTTTCAGAAGTTCATCATGCTTGCCCCGCCACTCCTCGTTCGTGTGGTCCTTCGAGAGCTCATCATCGGCCTCCTCCAGGAATGAGAGGTCCACGACCATCTCCCCACCTTCCGTCCTCTTTACCACCTCCATTCTGGCCTTCTCAAGCAGGTCATGGAACGTGGTCTTCCAATCGTTCTCGTCTCCGTCGATCCTCGCCTGCATCAACTTTGCCGTTAGAAATGGATAGTTCCTGTTCAGGATCGTCCGCCCGCAGGCGGGGCACTCCCAGGCTGGCTCCTCGCTTCCCTTCTTGAACTCCTCCCTGCATTCGGAGTCGCCGCATTTTATAAACATCAGCATCGTAGCACCGCACAATGGCCCACTAAGGGATCACTCCTTGATAAAACCCCTCCATATGTGTCGATCCAAATTGTTTCACTTCCCCCCCTCCACCATATCCACTAATAAACGATCCTGTGAAGTCCTGCATATGGCCGAAGGTTTCACCTCCCTGTTCCCGTACACGGCTCGCCCCATACAGGAGAAGATGATGGCATCGGTATGGGATGCTCTGACCTGCGGTGGCCACGTCGTGATAGAGGCGGGTACCGGCTCGGGAAAGACGGTCTCCGCGCTTGCTCCAACGTTGGAATATGCCTATGCGGAGAAAAAGAGGATCCTGTATCTGACCAGGACCAACTCACAGCAGAGACAGGTAATTGAAGAGTTCCGCAGGATAAGGGGCCTGCAGGGCGTTGGAGATGGGTGTGAAAATAAGGCCCCCATTCTTGAAACAGGGGGCCAGCTCGGGCGGATCCTGGATGAGATCAATAAGGTCGAGACACATGGTAGGGAAAATGTGGTGGACCCCGGGGAAAATGTCTTTGATACCCTCTGGGACGGCGGGATCGCAGAGGGCATATGCGTGGGCCTTCAGGGAAGGTCCAATATGTGCCCGATCACCTCCGAGGACCCGGAATTCATAGTGGGGACCCCCGAGGAACTGTCGAAGATGTGCTCCGAGAGGAAGAAGAACACCATGAACAGGATGGCGGGAAAGCCCAATGGTGGGAAGGAGTGCAGGTACTTTTCCGCCTTCCTCCTCGATGATGGGCTGGAGGTGAGGAGATGGGCGGAGAAGGTGATCCCCACAGCGGAGGAGCTGATAGATCATTCGCTTTCGATGGGCATCTGCCCCTACGAGGTCACAAAGGCGATCATCCGTGGCGCTGTCTTGATCACTGCCCCTTATATTTATTTCATCTCCCCTTTCATCAGGAGGAGGCTTCTGGAGTGGATGGAGTGCTCGATCGATGAGGTCATAGTGATCATCGATGAGGCACACAACCTCTCCCATTTCGCAAGGGAGCT
>CBDVER010000063.1:0-7347 GCA_965373055.1 uncultured Thermoplasmata archaeon | reverse complement strand
GCTGCTCGAGCTCGGGGAGGACGGATATGAAGAGGCCCCCCTGGAGTTGGGAGATGTTGACGGGGACGGGGCGGACGACCTTCTGGTGGGAATTCCAGGGTCCTCCGGTTTCGACAGCTGGAGGCAGGGGGCGGGTCAGGTGGACCTGTATGCCGGCCGTGGTCTCAGCGCCCCACTTGATATCACCCGGGATCACGCCAACTGGACGGTCTTCGGGGAGGATTCCTCGGATGGAATGGGGTCCACGATATTGATGATAGATAGAGATGGAGATGGTAAGGATGAGGTGTTCATGGGGACGCCTTATTCGGATGGGGAGTTCAATATGTACGACGGCTGCGGGGAGGGTTACGGCTTCGAGGTCAATTTTTCAGCAGGCCGATATCACAACCTATCCGAGGCCGATTTCAGCGCCATGGGCGACGGTGCCGGATGGGGATCTTTCTCATCGATCGAATCAATGGACATGGATGGTGACGGGACCCAGGACCTGCTGATATCGTCACCGGGTGCGGTGTATGAGGATGAATGGACCTTCGGGGGATTGATAACCCTCCTCATGGGCAAGCCCATCTGGGATGCGCGCTTCCTTGGGCCTCAGCCGCTATCGAAGTTCGGGGAGGTCTCCCTTATCTCGGATATCGATTCCGACGGCTACGGGGACATCCTGATATCCGCCACGAGGGCCGGGCCGGCATCGGAGGGGGAAGTGTACCTTTTCTTCGGGGACGAGGAGGGCTTTTCAGGATATTATTCTGCTGAAGATGACCCCGATATCACATTCACGTCGGAGCGGGATGACCAGGTCCTGGGAGGCTCACTTGCCGTGGGCGACCTCAATGGGGACAGCCTGCCGGACATCCTGATCGGCTCCCCGAAATACTATACCGGCCCGGCAGAGGGAGGATGGGGGGTCACCGCCGGCGCCGTATGGTTCTACTGGGGGGATACCAGGGCGAACATGATGGCGCAGGATCCGGTGAACCTCGCCGTGGGATCCAATGAGTTCATCAGGGGTGATAGGACCACCGAGGCGGGGACCTCGATCTGCGTGGGGGACTTCAACGGCGATGGAAAGGATGATCTTGCCATCGGCGCGCCCATGGAGAGCAGCGGCAACATGCATCACAACGGCAGGGTGTTCATATTCTACGGCCCGATAACCTTCCCTGGAAACTTCCTCTGGACGAATAATGCGGACGTTGAGATCCACGGGGCCCTTAATGGTGAAGAGCTTGGCACCACCCTTACCAAAGGGGATCTCGATGGCGACTCGATAGACGACCTTGTGATGGGGGCCCCGAGGTCCTCACCCGGGTCCATTAACGGGGCGGGTTCGGTCTATATCATCAAGGGGAACGGCTCATGGAGCCCCGATATCTACCTTGCCAACGACAAAAAGACCAGGATAGACGGAGAGTGGCCGTATGATGCCATGGGCTTCTCTCTACTCTGTGATGATATCGATCACGACGGCAGGTCAGACCTGATAGTCGGAGCTCCGAAAGCGGACGGCGATCAGAGGTCCGTATCCGAGGCGGGAGCCGTGTACATGCTGTACGGTAAGTTTCTCGCTCCCGGGCTGGACGATCAGACCCTGCGCATCCGCGAGGGTACCAATATGACGATCTACGGCTCCACGATATCCGAGCAGTTGGGTTTCTCGCTGGCCTCCGGCGATATCGACGGAGACGGCCTGAAGGATATCGCCATAGGCGCAAAGGATTCCACAAACCCCAACAACGGCCTCATGACCGGCAGGGTGTTCATACTGTTCACCATGGGTGAGATCGAGCATCTGAAGATGCTCTCCTCCTCACTGCCATATCTGGCCACACAGGACCATGGCGATAAGACCGGCTATTCACTTTCATGCGGCGACCTCGATCTCGACGGAAAGGCGGATCTACTCATCGGGGCGACGGGCCACGATCCGGAGGGGTCCGACAGCCCCGTGGGAACCGCTTTCCTCTGGCTGTCCAAACCGATGTTCTACAGCGAGTACAGGGCAGGGGACGCCATCATCCTGAACGGCCATCACGTATCGGGTGAGACCAGGGCCCTGATGTACGTATGCCCGGGTGAGGGGCCGTACGTATTCAGGATGAACGCGAGGTCCCTTGTGGGTTTTGATGCCATCAGGAACCTGACGCTGACGATCAAGATGGAGGATGGGTCCGGAGAGGCCAGCTTCACCTACAATACGAAGACCACCTCCTTTTCCTCCATCGTGAACGGCGTGATGATCGGCCTGATCGAGCTGGACGAGGGATCGTGCCGTGCCTGGCACGAGGGCCTGGACATGTACTACGCCGATTTCGCGCTGAAGATGAACTGGGGTGTGGTGGCCCCCGATCAGGTGCTGACGAGGGTGGATACGGCTATCGGCAGCCACGTTAACTACAGGTCAGAACCCTTCCGCGTTGACAATGGGATAGATCAGGTGGAGGGTTCGATAACGTTTGATAGCTCGGAGGGGTGGTTGTCCTCGGACCATCTCTTCTCCGTAAATGGGATGAGCCTCAAGCATACGGCTACCGGAAAGATGTTCTCGGCTGAGAACCTGCAAAATATATCCCTGGGTTTGAACAGGCCCGATGGCATCAGGATCAAGAATTCCACCATCGAGGATGGGGCCCATGTATTCCACAACGTATCGGTGGGAGAGCACATCTCCGGCAAGGGCCTGAGGTTCACGATCCTTCCCATATCCCTGCCCACTGGAGGGGCCTGGGATGGGAACGTATCCTTCACGCTGGATGTCGACACGAAGGACCCATCCTTCATCTCCAGCTTCAAGGTCTACCCCGATGGGAGGATGGAGAACTCGGGGAACCTGGACGACGACGTGCAGGTTGAGATATGGTGGGATGACCAGATCGATTTCGGCCATAGCGGCATCGCCACCACCATGCTGCAGATCAGGCACACGAACGGCACGCTTCATGATATCCTCCTGGATGTGGAGCCGGGCGACATCTTGATCCTTCCCGAGGGTGGGCTCGAGCTCTCCCTGTGGTCCGTGGACAATGCTGGGAATGCGGGCCCCCCTTCGAGCTGGGATATGCTGATAGACCTGACCCGGCCGATGTTCCAGAATTTCACCCCCGACGGGGGCGATTGGGTCAAGGAGAGATATGCGGAGTTCTCGGTAGTCGTCAGCGATTCCGTCTCGGACATCGACGGCTCCTCTGCCATGTACCGGACCTATGGGTCCGATTCATCCGAGCTGACCGCGTGGAAGTACGTGTTCGGCGTCGTGGATGTTCCTGACGGAAAGCGCCTGATCGTTCAGCCTTCGATGCCCGAGGGGAGGGGACATTACATCCAATGGTCCGTCTCCGACAACGTCGGAAGGGAGTCCATATCCGAGGTCTCCTACTTCAATGTGGACCTGTCGCCTCCGTCCATCGACATCGCCTTTGGAGCTGGCGTAAGGTACGTCAGGAGGGAGACCATCACGCTTTCCTGCGAGTTGCAGGACCCCCTGTCCGGGATACTCTTCGACACGATCGAATACCGGTTCGGCCACGCCCATGGATTCTACGATCTGCCCTGGGAGAGCATTGGCCTCACGGGACAGGGAGCCGCTGCCTATCCCTCGGTGGATGTGACCCCCACGTTCGCAGGTTACGGGTATCTGCAGTGGCGCGCTGTCGATGTGGCGGGAAACGCCGCAGAGAGCGAGCTGGGGACAGTGTACGTTGATGAGAACCTGCCGATATTCTCCACTTTTGAGCCCAATTCCTCGGTACCCCAGAGGGACCGAAAGGTCATGGTATCCGTATCGGTCATAGAGGATGAGTCCGGGATCGATAATAACGGCATCGAGATGGCCGTATCCACGGTATCCGGATGGATCAGCTACGGGGTGGGAGGCTACTCCCCATGGACGAAGATGGGCTCCATCGAGGAGGTTGACGTGGGCCTGTTCAGGGCGGAGGCGACCCTCACACTTGATGAGGGACCTTTCAACCTTATCAGGTTCCGGGCGATGGACAGGGCGGGCAATGGTTGGGTGGTATCGACCCCACAGAGGGTGGAGGTGGAGCTGTACGAGGAGAACCTGCCCCCTGACGCGGTCATGCAGCTGATACCGGGTGCGGACTTCATCCGGCAGGGTGAGTTCATCACCCTTGACGGGTCCGCCTCATCCGATCCAGAGGGGCTCAACCTGACATACAGGTGGTATTCTGACATGGAGGGCTATCCCGGGGAGAAGCTGCTGGGCACCTCCGCAAGGATCGAGGTGGAATTGACCAGGATAGGCGTCCATCACCTCTGGCTCGAGGTCTCCGATGGGACCTTCAGGGTAGGATCGGATCCCGTACTCCTCCAGGTCATGGAGGCCCGGGAGGAGGAGGGGGGGGATCCCACCGACGGCGAGAAGGGGTTGGGCGACTATCTGGTCGAGCTCAGACCGATAATGATCCTGCTGGTGAGAATCGGAATTCTAAGTGGTGTTCTTATCGGTGTCTTTGTTACAAGGAGCAGGAAGGATGAGGGCCCGGTGCTCGTGGGCCCGGGGGAGGAGGGCTTTCCGGAGGTCCAGGTCGAATTGGCCAAACCCCTGTGCCCTCACTGTGATGCAGAGGTCAGGGTGACGGATGACTACTGCATGTCCTGTGGGGCGCTATTCACCAATGCCGACGTCAAGAAGATCAAGAGGTCCGCCAACAGGAAAAGGAGTTCCAGGAAGAAGGGAAGGAAGAAGAGGCCTTCCGGGGAGGAGGTTCCCAAGGAAGAGGATGTTAACCAACTTCCCCGGGACGACCAGGTCCTGGAGATGGAGGAGCCGCCGGAACAGGACGAGGTCCCGGAGATGGAGGAGCCTCCCGATGAGGAGGAGCTCGTGGAGTTCGAGGAGGATATCCCGGATATGGGCGAGGTGATGGAGAACGAGTTCCCCGAGATGGAGGACCTGGAGGGGTGGGATGAGGATGACCTTGAATGGGAGGGAGATCAATGAAGATCCTGCAGAACCTTATGATATCCCTGATGTTGGTCTCCACGTTGTTCCTTCTGATGGACATCCCACAGGATGTGGAGGGGTCCCTCGCCTTCAGGAAAGATGTGCTCATCAACCTGGATGGAGGATATGCGGATCATATAAAACCGGATATTGCGGTTCACGGCGAACGGGTATATATCGTATGGGAGGACGCCAGGAACGGGACCTCCGACATATATCTCCGAGCCTCCGCAGACGGTGGGAGCAACTTCGGGCCTGAGGTACGGGTCGACGATACGACGGTCAACAAAGTGCCGTGGGATGACAACACGGCCCAGAGGGAACCTGCGATCGCGGTTGCCTCGAACGGGACGATCTACGTCGCATGGGAGGATAACAGGGAGGGCAAGTACCTGATATTCATATCCTATTCAACGGACAACGGTGCGACCTTCTCCGAGGATATCCTGATCGACTGGTCCTTCGAGGGGATCCAGTACGACCCGGCGATCGCGGTCTCCCCCGACGGAGACATCTACGTGGCCTGGGAGGATTCAAGGGAGATGCAGGGCAGCTTCCAGATCTACGTATCCCACTCCGGCGACGGCACCTACTACTCCTCCGGCGTGCGTGCAAGCGATGTATCTCTCGATTACGACTGCCTTGAGCCGGCCATTGGGGCATGGGATGACGGAATGGTCCACGTGGTCTGGGAGGACGACCGGACCTGGGACGTGGACATATACATGGCCACCTCGAACGATACAGGGGTGACCTTCGCACCCTCCGTCCGGGTCAATATCGACCCCACCAGCAGCGACCAATCATCTCCCGACCTCGCGGTGAACGATAACAGGATCATGGTCGTATGGCGGGATCAGAAGATGAGCTCGGCCGACATCTACATCAGCGGATCTGTGGACCAGGGTAGGTCCTTCGGCCCCGACAGCTGTGTCCACCCCGATTCCAATATCGGGGCGCAGATCGAGCCCCGGATCGACATGGACCTCTTTGGGAACATGGTCGTGACCTGGACCAACGCCTCCGGAGGGTCCGATATCGAGGCGACGGCGTATTACGCAAATGGGACCAGGGAGGGGACGTACAAGGTGAACGACCCCATCATCGGAACCACCCAGGACCACCCCTCGGTTGCGCTCTCGGACGCTGGTGTCGCCCACGTGGTCTGGAGGGACAACAGGGACGGCGGGATCAAGAACATCTACTACTCCAAGAACGAGAGCTTCGGAGAGACCGGGAAGGCGCCCATTCTGACCGATGAGAGGGTGAGGCCCGGGATCGGCGTGGAGGACGACACGTTCAAGTTCGTGGTGACCTACACGGACGAGGAGGGCGAGGCCCCTGCGCCGGGGTATCCGAAACTCCACCTCGTCTTCGAGGCCTACGGCGGCCAGCTGTACGATTATCCCGGGTCGCCCTTCAACATGTCCAAGCTGATGATCCCCCCGCCCGACATGGATTACAGGAACGGGGAGTCCTACATAAAATCGGTCATGATAGAGAGGGACCTGGACCTGTACTACTACATGTCAGCACAGGCCGTGGATGGGAACCGGACGATCGTGAACACGACCATGCATCACCTTCCCATGATCGATTCGGACCCTCCGACGTTCCAGCTGGTCAAGCCGGAGCAGGGGGTGTGGAACGCTTTCTTGTTCTTCATGTGCACTGTGGATATAACGGATGAGGAGTCAGGCGTGGACCCATGGTCCGTGGCGTATCAGCTATGGGAACCCATAGGTGGCGAATGGTCAAGGTGGTGGACCAGGGGCACCTTCGAGGATATCGGCAACGGTACCCTGAGGTTCTCCCTGTCCATAACGTTCAAGGAGGGGAAGGATAACCTGATACGGTTCAGGGCCAGGGACAATCTGGGGAACGGTGATGGAAAGGGCGGCTATGCCCTCTCCGACGGTTATCCGATCTGGGTCGATCCACGGGGCCCCATCATATCCGATGTCAGGCCGTCCACAGGGACCGTGGTGGGATCGACCACGGTGGAGGTGGAGGCGACCCTCAGCGACGGGGGGTCGGGGGTGGAGGCGGGTTCCATCAGGGTCGCCTACTCCATATCGGGCCTATCCGGATTCGGTGAGTGGATGAACCTATCGTTCCTTCCCTCATCGTCGCTTATGGAGGAGGAGGGAATATACTACCTCAAGTTCTCCGTGGACCTCGCATGGGGCGATCACAACTACTTCAGGATCAAGGCCTATGATGTGCTGGGGAACTGGGTGGAGGGAGCTCCGATACACATCATATGCAAGGAGCCGGTCATCATTGATCGGGATGACCCGCCGGGGGCCGTTGAGTCCATACAGCCCAGGGTCACCGGGTCCGTTATGCCCCATATCACCTGGACCCCTGCGGTG
>CBDVER010000062.1:0-7390 GCA_965373055.1 uncultured Thermoplasmata archaeon | reverse complement strand
CGAAGAAGTGGTGTGAAAATGTGGACAAAAAAAGCAGCTTGCTTCATTAGCATGTCAGTGGTCCTGACCCTATTGGGGTTGGCTACACGGAACCTATTGTTGGTTATGGTAGCATTGGCTGGATTTGTCTTTACCGTTGTCAGTATGTTTGCAAACACATCAACGCGTTTGACCGCTGACAGAGAGATGTCACATGAGAAGATCTTCGAAGATGGTACGGTGAATGTAGAGCTTCGTATCCTCAACCAGGGTGGTAAGACCGGTTTCCTGGAGGTCAGGGATAAACTTCCCAGGACCATACAGATAAAAGATGGAACCAACTATACCTATCTGAACCTGAATCCCAAGGGTGCAACGAGACTTAAGTACAAGATCAAGTGCCCCCTGAAAGGTCAGTACAGAATAGGACCCATCACACTGAGGACCCACGATCCCTTTAACATGTTCTACAAGGAGAAGACAGTAGCGTTCGAATCGGACCTCACTGTATATCCTCAGGTTAGGGATGTAAAAGAACTCTACATCAAGTCGAAGCAGCCCAAGATGTATCCCGGAGAGATGAAAGTGAAGTTACCCGGACCCGGTTCCGAGTTCTTCGCGATAAGGGATTATGTCCCGGGTGATCCTTTCAGGGATATTAACTGGAAGGCATATGCCTCGACGGGAAAGCTGCTGGTCAACGAGCACGAGAGATTATCCGTTTCGGATATTACGATCGTGTTCGATTCCAGAACAGCGTCCCGTTACGGTATGGACTCCGACAATGCAAACCTCTACGGAGCACGTGCGGCAGCGACCCTGGCGAGTTTCTTCCTCAAGCGGAGAGATTCGGTTCAGATGGTCGTTTACTCTGATAAGGTATTGACGATCAAGAAAGGAACCGGTCAGAAACAGCTCTTTGAGCTTCTGACAGCCCTTTCAGGCGCCATTCCCAAGGGTGACATACCCTTATCTGGTATCGTCGAGGTGGCAATACCCTATATGCCGCGGCACTCCCCTGTGATAGTCATTTCCAACATGGAAGAGGACGATTCGATCAGGAAGGCCGTGAGCATGATGGTGATGCTCGAGTTCGACGTGACCATTATCTCGCCAAATTCAATCGAGTTCGAGATAATGGCAAAACAGAAAAAGGGTGAGAAAGTAGACCCCGTCGCCTATGATATTCTCAGGTTGGATCGGGAGATACTCATACAGGAACTGAGTGGATATGGTGTAAGGGTAATAGATTGGAAACCCGCGACACCGTTGACCCAGGTATTACTGGAGGCACGCAACTATTGAGGTGATCATGTGGTAGAATATATTGATGACACGGAAAGGTTGGTACCTCTGGAGATCGGTATTCAGACCGGCGAGACCGTGATAATGTGGGTAGGAGGGGCCATATTCTGGTTCCTCTCCTTTATATTTCTAGGCCTTGCTGTAGGTTTCGGGAACTCCATATATGGGCTTTTGATGTTCATATTGGGAGGGACGATCGTACTGGCATCCCAGTTCTTTACTCCCTATGATCCCATGAGGACCATGAGGTTCCCGTTGACAGGACTTATCCTATGGATCTGGACGGTGTTGCTATTGACGCCAGTTTTCCTCACAGGATGGAACGAATATATTGCAACATCCACGGATACGGTGGTATTCCTTCTTGGATATGGATTCCTGGCCTTATTGGCCACGGTTGGTCTACTACTGTCGTATTATCTGACATCCCTCAAGATATTGAAGTGGATGAATCAGGATATACCGACCACGATGTATGTCGCAGGAGCGATAGCAACGATAGTCGGGATGACAATGCTAGGGTTCAACAACTCCAGGCTCCTCGATATCGAAACACTGACAATAGGAAATTGGATAATTCTTTTCCTGTTTGCCATGTCCTATCTATTGTTCCTCGAGTTAAATCATGGAGCTCAGAGGTTCAACGAGATAATCTCCTATGCGAAGGAGAAGGCGGTGGGCGATTTCAGCCTGACCCCTGTTATAAACAACTACTATATCTTGGGTGCCATCCTGATGATTATAGTGGGGGTGGTGACGATAGTCTTCCTGTTGATCAATCTCTTCATGAGGTGGGTCACTCCTCTCATCAACACTCAGCTTGCTGACAGCGTGATGATGAACACGGTCTATTCGGTGGTTTTCACCATAGCCGCAATCCTAATTCCTCTTGGTATAATCCTTACCCTGTTCTTCAATTACAGGGCCAAGAAAGAGGCCGAGGAGGAGAAGGAGATGAGGAGAACGGGCGAACCGGGGATGAATACAGGAATGGCCTGAACATCAGGCCATTCCATTTTTTTATTTTCCATTCAATAAGAGCGATCAGAACAAATAAGTTGAATTTTCAACTCATTACTTGTAAGTCGTTTCAAATATGTATACTGGAGCTTAGAATATCTTACCACAAACATATTCTTATCGTAAGAAAATGGCGTTATGGACCACACGTTTTGGTCTGAACTACCGGTCAGTTTGAACGGTGATCATCTGTAAGCAATTGGATGCCATTGGGTACAGTATTTAATCTAGATTATCATTCAAAGGAGATGTGTTCCTTCTAACCCATCCCAGAAGAAATCCATTTAGATGGACACTGGTGATATTTGCAATTGCATCGTCAATAATACTCACCACGATGATGATATCGCTTAGTACTGGAATTAGAGAGAGCTCCGATAGGGCGCTAGATCGCATTGGCGCTGATATTTATGTGGTCCCCAAGGATCTCAATCCACTGCTGATAAACCTTCAGAGATTTGATCAGGGTGGATCGATACTGGATGCGATCAGGTCATCCCCACACCCTCCACTTCATTTCTCACCGAGGTCCTATGATACATTATTCATAAACAGTACGGATCTCAACAGGATATCAGAGATCTCGGTTTATGGTGTTGTTCCTGAGATGGAAAAGAATTTCGGTCAGTTCGAGGTGATCTCTGGACAATGGTTCAACACCGATAACGATCCTGTCAGGGAAGAGTACCGGTCAACCGGTATAGTTAGAGAGGATCTTTTTACCCTTGAAGTGATAATATCTGGTCAGTTAAGCAGAAATCTGCGTATTGACGTTGGAGACACCATTCTGTTGTCATCTAGAATACAGGGCGGCGATGAGTTTGCCTACCATATCAATGGAATATATTCTGATATGCTAACGGGCCATGGTGAAGGGATCCTGATACACCTTGGTGAACTGCAGATGATCAAGGGAACGCACATTCAGGATACACTGACCGAGATCCTGCTTGAGATGAATAGGTGGGATGATGTCGAACAGCTGATCCAATGGTCAGAAGGCGATCAGTTCATTTTCGGCGGGGTCGTGGACCTTCACACCAGGGAAGATATCCTGGGAGAGCTCTATGGTTTCACATCGTTGATAGATGGTTTCTCGGCAATAGTGATAACAATATCCATGATCGTTTCGTTGACCTTTCTGACTGTCATCCTGACGATCTCCATCAAAGGGATGGGAAAGGAGATGGCCATGTTGAGGGCGATAGGCTTCTCAAGGGGGTCGTTGATGTTCCACCTCTTTCAAGAGTCCTTTCTGAATACATTCATTGGAGGCGTCATTGGATTGATAATTGGTGTCCTGATGGTAAGGTTATTGAATTCCATGCTATCGGAGACAATACAACAATTACCATCTGGGTTTGAACTATTCTCGGTTGATATCGTAACGCTGTTGGTAGTGATCATGATATTTACGGTGATCTCGACGGGGTCTGGAATGGTACCTGCGTTGATATCATCATTAAAGGATCCCGCAGAGGCGATGAGGGGGGAAAGCAGATGATAATCCTCAAACCACACAGAAGGATCTGGAGGAACGCGCTATCGATGTTTTCAATAGCGATCTCATTTGGCATGTTGTTATCCTTGATCTCCGTGGCATGGGGCCTGGGAGAAGCAGCAGAAGACAGGTCCAGGGGGCAACCACGTGACATGGTGATATCCTCCCTGGGTATTGTCCCAACAATTGAAGATTCTCATATCAGATCCCGGGATCTGAAGAAGGATGAGGGGAATTTTTCAGCAGCTATGCCTGTTCTAACGATGTTGGGCAGGCTCGCCTTTCCCAGGGAGAACAGGGGCCTAATGGTCCCATCAATGGAGTTATCAATGGAGGATGTCCTGCAGGATGACCTTGAGGGGTCCGAGACAGTTGGATTGGTTGGGCTGGTTCCTGACCTGGCCAGGGATTTTATGGGAGAGGACGATACTCTGTTCATAAGAACAGAGCTTCTGAAGATGAACGGTTGGTTCAATATCGGGTCTGACCCGTTTTACGAATCAGATTATACCACGGGTTGGACAGGTGAGATAATCGTTGATCAGGAAATGGCGAAAAGGTATGACCTTGAGATCGGGTCTCCCGTGTTTTATATCAATAGTTCGGGGAAGATCAGCGCTTCATTCGTTCTTGTGTCCACTTTCGATACCTTTCTGATGGGAGAGGGACTATCATCAGATATAATCGGAGGGATCGCGATGATCCATCTTTCCGAGCTGCAGTATCTGACCAATAACCATATAGTATCAGGTCCGGGGGGTGAAAGGCGGGATCTATCAACGGCCATATATCTGGATATTCAGAATGATCGGTCGGATGCATCAACACAAAAGGAGATAGCGATAGATCTGGAGAAAGCTTTCCCGGGACTGCAGGTGACCACCAAGGAGAGAAGATTGTACAGGATAGAAGATGAGATCCTGATACTGAAATCCTTCTCAATAGGTGTGGGTGCGATAACTGTCATGATCGGGCTGTTCTTCCTCTCCTCGGTTATGCTTATCGGCGTGGAGGAGAGGAGAAAGGAGATCGGGATCTTGAGGGCTATGGGGGTCTCAAAGTTATCCATCTTCAAATGGATATTATCCGAAACCTTGATCATCGCTGTGATGGGATCTGTGATCGGGTTGATCCCGGGATATGCTGGTTCTCACTACCTTGATATCTATCTTAGAGGATTATATGGGGTTGAGCTGGAATTCACCTACATGTCCCCAGCCATAATGCTGATGTGTTTCTGTTTCCTTATCGTCACCGCACTGATATTCTCTCTGATCCCAGGTTACAGGGCGGCCTCCGTAGATCCGGTGAGGTTCATGAGGGAATAACAAGAAAGCTTAATGATTGGGGAACAACATCCCCTATTTGTGAAACTAACAATGGGAAGTATGGGATCTGGAGGGAAGTGATATTGTGGATATAGAACTGATCAACGTGACCAAGGTATACCGCCTTGGAAAACAGGAGGTAAACGCCCTCAGATCGATATCCTCGACCATCAGAGCGGGCAATTTCATGTCTATAATGGGCCCATCCGGATCAGGCAAGACAACACTACTGAATATAATTGGGGCTCTTGACAGGCCAACCAATGGATATGTACGTGTGGGAGGTAAGGATATATCAAACCTCTCGGACAGATCACGTTCCAGGCTCAGATTGAGGAGTTTTGGTTTCATCTTTCAGGGTTTTTACCTACTGCAGAACCTAACAGCTCTGGAAAATGTAATGGTGCCGATGCGAGAGGCTGGCCTATCCAGATGGGATGCCATGAAAAGGGGAAAGGAACTTCTCGATGATGTTGGTTTAAGGAATAGATTTGGTCATCTACCTTCCCAGCTATCAGGGGGCGAACAGCAGAGGGTGTCCATAGCTCGATCGATGGCAAATGATCCTTCTGTAATACTGGCCGATGAGCCCACCGGAGAACTCGATTCGGAGACCTCACAAAATATCATTAACATCATGAGGGGCCTGAATCGAAACGAAGGAAAGACGATAATAGTTGTCACCCACGACAGTGAGATAGCGAGGCGGGCCAGCATCAGGATGAGGTTGAAAGATGGCCGTATTAGTAATTAAATGGTGTTCTGGGTGTTCTGGTCTATTCTGTTTGGGGCCATAGCGGAGAGATAGATATATATAAAATGGAAAATCCATCCCACAACCCATTTATAAAAACCCAAGGGTCGAAAGTTGGTATGGCAGGTAGGTTGATCCCTACCAATGGGCCTTTCAGATGAGATAATAGAGGTGTAAGATATGAGATTCAATATTCGTCCAGTTGGAGCGAAGAAGAAAATACTGATATCCCTGATAGCACTGTTTCTCCTTGCTGTCCCCTTACTACATGGTGGACTTACGCGGGTGGTTTTCGGAAACGAGGAAGGGGAGAGCTACTATGAGAAGGAGATCGATCTTGGAAGCGATGTAATCGAACAGTACCTGATCGGCGATGATCTGGGTCAGCAGTTCGGCTACTGTATCAAGTCCGGTGACCTGAACAGGGATGGCCTTGACGATATTATCATTGGATCACCTGGATACAATCAATCGAAAGGCGGTATATTCATCTACTATGGTGGCGGGAAGGAGAGGGCACTCGGTGGAATGGATGTGGATGTCCTGATAGATTCCTTCCTTCCGGGAAACAGACTGGGGATGGACCTCGCTGTGGGAGATGTCGACGGAGATGGTCTACTTGATATCCTTGCGGGCGGATGGGCAAATGAGGATACCTTTACGGGAAGCAGCATGCCTTCAACACCTGAAGTGTACCTGTTCCTCGGATCATCCGGGTGGAGCCCCCTCATGACCACGCTCAACGCGGATGTAACATTCCAGGCGGAGGATGCAGATCATATCCTGGGATGGAACCTGGCGCTGGGAGACATGAACCAGGATGGCATGGATGAGATACTCATCTCCCAGTTCCACAATGGTTATGATCCATTCTATTTCAGGGATTACTACGATGGCAAGGTATTCATCTGGGATGGGGCACTTGACTTTGATGATAGATACAAGGTCGGAGATGGAGAGTATGACCATGTCATTTACAACTCTGAGATGCATTGGCACAATGGAGAGGGATGGAACGGTGTGGCAATCACCGATCTGAACGTTGGTGATGTAAATAACGACGGTTTCATTGATGTGCTCATCGGATCGGCCTATCTGTCCAGGGACAACGAGAACTCTGGACAGGTGGATATTGTATTCGGAGGGACGCTTATCAAGGAATCCATGGACCTGATGGTTCTGCCCAGGATCTCGATCCAGGGTTATAAGGATTCTTTACTGAGCAGGGTGGAGTGCGCGGATGTTAACGGTGATGGACTGAACGATATCATAGTAACAGCACCCGACTGCTTCTTTGATAACACCGGTGGGATCTTCATATATTATGGAGAGGATGAAATGTCCTTTGACCGATATTATCTCCTCGATGCGGATTTCGTTATCCGGGGCGCATATTCCAACTTCGATCTGGGGGTGACCACGATAGGCGACCTCGATGGAGATGGAAAAGATGACCTTCTGTTATCCTCATCCTTCGGTCATTCCGGAGGAAAGGGGACGTAT
>CBDVER010000061.1:0-7532 GCA_965373055.1 uncultured Thermoplasmata archaeon | reverse complement strand
ACTATGACGGCCTCACCACTGTCAGATGAACCACTTCGATATGTTGCAGACCATTCTATCCTATATTCTCCAGGTTTATAAGAACCATCAACCAGGATTTCGACATATGCTCCTTCCGAGTTACCGTTAATTGCATATGTCCGCGATAATCCGTTGATGGTAATATCAAAGGACAGGGCGACCACTTGAACATCAAAGGAGTCAATGAACCTCAATATCAATTCATCGTCAAAACTATATTCCTGGTAGTACCCACCCAAGAAGTATACCGATTGACCAAGGAACTCAATTCCCGATCCATCTTCTCCACCAGCATAATAGGTGATCTCATCCGACAGACCTCGTACCTCCCATTTAATTGAGATCGAACCTCCCTGGTCAACGATGACCCCATCTACATTGAAAGTTGCCAGAAAGGTAACTCGGTATGGATATATTGTCAACGTCTCTGTTCCACCACCCACATCCACACCATTTATCGTGAGTGTTAACCTCATCTCCACCTCCATCTCCTCAACTGCCGAGAGGTCCAGGTTAAATGTGATATCAGACAATATCTCCAATTCTTTATGGAGATCTGTTGTTTCCCATGTGCCTATCTCGGTCCATAATAACGGTATCCTCCGTACTATTCCAAGACCATAGCCGGAACTTACATTTTCTGAATATGGGTAATAGCTCGTCGGTGATAAAATGCCATCTTTATGGATCTGGAGAAATATCATACCGGGGACTTCCTCCTCGATAACGGTCCTCTCTGAATTTACAGGGTTTATAATTGGTATCATCAATAGAGATAACATGATGACGTAACATATCCTCTTCATCTGGCTCCCCTCTTTCGGTAATGGCCATATATATTAAAACAATTACCCACAGCGAAGTTATCATCTGGAAGTGCTGAATACCATTCAATCTCTATGCCTTGCCAAGATGATCTGAGGATGATCGATCAAATTCGCTTGATCTAATCAAGATATCCAAGTGCCCTGAGGCGTTCCTTCACCTTCTCCTCGTCCTCCTGCGAGATATCCTCATCCTGATCATCCTCCTCCAGGCTGGCAAGGACCTCCTCCAGAATGTAGGTAACATATTTGGACACCGTCTCGAACTCGGTATCCTTCACCCTCTTTTTCAACCTCTTGTACAACGGCGCGGGAATGAATATCTTCTTGTTCTCATCGGACATGATATCACCTGCTCCACCTGTTATCGTATTTTTCTATATTATGATTACCCCATATGACATAATAACATGACAGTTAAGCCAAAGGCTTTATATCGCATTACATAATCCCATGTACATACATAACATTATGTATGAAGGTGATCCCACGGACAATAGAACGACGATCCAGGTTTCGGAGGATATCCGGAAACAGCTCAGGGTGCTCGCCTCCACAAGGGACTCCTCCTATCAGGAGCTTCTAGAGGAGATGATCGCGGTGTTTCGGGAGCTGGATGAGACCAAGACCATCATCTCCATTCCCAAAAAGCTGGGAAACGAGATAGGCGTTCGCATCCAGGGCTCCGATTTCAACGACCTGAGCGAGTACGTCACTTTCATCCTGAGGCTGCTCCTGTTCAAGGAGGAGCTGGTTGAAAAGGACGATAAACTGGATAACGTCCGTAAACGCCTGGAGAGCCTGGGATACCTTTGAGAGGTGATAACATGGACCATCTAGACCAACTGGAAGCGAAGAGCATATACATCATCAGGGAGGCCTACAAGCAGTTCGGCAAAATTGCAATGCTGTGGTCGATAGGAAAGGACTCATCCACCCTGCTGTGGCTTACAAGAAAGGCGTTCTACGGAAAGATACCGTTCCCCGTGATGCACATAGATACATCCTACAAGTTCGAGGAGATCTACCAGTACAGGGATGAGAAGGCAAAGGAGTACGGCCTCGACCTGATAGTCACAAGGAACGAGGAGGCCATCGCGTCGGGCATGAACCACGCCAGCAAGCTCCAGTGCTGCATGGCGTTGAAGACCAACGCTCTGAAGATGGCCATAGAAGAGCACAAGTTCAAGGCGCTCCTCCTCGGCATCAGAAGGGACGAGCACGGCATCAGGTCAAAGGAGAGGTACTTCTCTCCAAGAGATGCAAATTTCAAGTGGGACTACAAGAACCAGCCCCCGGAGCTCTGGGACCAGTACAAATCCAAGCAGTCCGACGAGGATCACATAAGGGTACATCCCATCCTCCACTGGACGGAGGTGGACATCTGGGAGTACATAAAGAGGGAGAAGATCCCCATTGTGGACCTCTATTTCGCGAAGGACGGAAAGAGATATCGCTCCATCGGATGCAAACCATGCTGCAGCCCCGTGGAATCGGACGCGGACACGGTGGACAAGATCATCCATGAGCTGAGAACAACGAACACCGAGGAGAGGGCCGGCAGGGCCCAGGACAAAGAGGACACCTATACGATGCAGAAGCTGCGCGCATTGGGGTACATGTAAGGGGGTGAAAAAGATGCAAGATAGTATCAATCTGGTCATCGTGGGCCACGTGGACCACGGAAAGTCAACGCTTATCGGCAGGCTCCTGTACGATACGGGCAAGCTCTCACCCGAGAGGATAGCCGACCTCAGGGAGATATCGAAGAACACGGGAAAGGAGCTGGAGTTCGCATACGTGATGGACCACCTGAAGGAGGAGAGGGAGCAGAACGTCACCATAGACACCGCCCAGACCTTCTTCTCCACGGATAAACGAGAATACGTCATCATCGACGCCCCTGGCCACGTGGAGTTCACCAAGAACATGGTCACGGGCGCATCCCTTGCGGAGGTCGCCATACTCATCGTGTCGGCAAGGGAAGGGGTGGAAGAGCAGACCAGAAGGCACGCCTACATACTGGGCCTTCTCGGCCTCAAACAGGTCATAGTCGTCATCAACAAGATGGATACGGTGGAATACTCAGATGCCCGCTTCGAAGAGGTGAAGGAACAGACCATATCACACCTCTCCACTATCGGAATAGAACCCACCTTCGTCATACCGATCTCCGCCATAAAGGGGGACATGGTGGCAAAGAGAGGAGATAGTATGGACTTCTACGAGGGGCCCACCGTGCTGGAAGCGCTGGATACCTTCAAGATCAGGGAGTCCAGGGATAACATGCCCCTTAGATTCCCTATCCAGGACGTATACAAGCACGACCCCAAGAGGATACTGGTCGGAAGGATCGAATCGGGAAAGCTGGAGGTGGGGGAGAAGGTCCTCTTCTATCCATCCGGGAAGACCTCGACCATCAAGACCGTGGAGATGTTCCGGCAGGAGGCCACAAAGGCAAGCGCTGGCATGTCCATCGGCATAACGATAACAGAGCCCCTGTTCATAGAGAGGGGCGAGGTGATGATCCATCCCGGAGACACACCCACCATAGCGGATACCATCGATGCAAACGTATTCTGGATGTCCAAAAAACCCCTGAAAAAGGGGGAGAGGCTCCATCTCAGATGCGCAACACAGGAGGTGGACTGCACCATCAAGGAGATCAAAAAGCGCCTTGACTCCTCGAACCTTAGCGTGATCGAGGAGAACGCCGACCGGATCGAGAACAACGAGGTGGGCGAGCTCACCATCGTCACCGATGACCCCATCGTCATAGAGGATTTCAACAGGGTGGAGGAGCTGGGGAGGTTCGTGCTGGTGAAGGACCTCGACGTCGCTGCAGGCGGCATAGTTATCATGCCAGAGGAGTAGATCCCATGGCAAAGCGCGTGCTGATGCTGGGGCCCGACGGGGTCCCCAAGACCCTCTTCGACAGACTGATGATGGAGGGGAGGGCGCCCAACCTGAAAAAGCTGATAGAAAAAGGCGCCTGGATGCAGATGGACACGGTCATACCCACCGTATCCGGGGTCGCCTGGACGGCGATGCAGACCGGCTGCGGGCCAGGAAAGCACGGCATATACGGCTTCGCGGAGTTCGACCCCAACCTCTCGCTGCACATCCCCAACAGCAGGGACATAAAGGTGCCTGTACTGGGCGAGATACTTGAAAAACACGGAAAAAGGACCATCTCACTTGGGGTTCCCATCTCATATCCCCCGCAGAGGTATGACGGCGTGGTCGTCTCCGATTTCCTGGCCCCATCCCTTGACGGGGCGGTCCACCCGGAAAAGGAGCTTAAGAGGCTTTCGGAGTTCAACTACATCATGGATACGGACCCCATCAAGGCCAGGGAGAGCCTCGACTACTTCAAGGAGGAGCTCCCGCTGGTGTTCGAGGCGAGAAGGAAGGCCATCATGTACTATCTGGAGAGGAACGATTGGGACCTCTTGCTGGCGCACGTGATGGAGACTGACCGGATCAACCACTTCATGCTGGGGAGGTTCTTCGAGGATGACCCCGAGGTCGTGGAATACTTCCTGGACTTCTATCGGAAGGTGGACGACCTCATTGGCGAGGTGGTGGAGAAGAAAGGGGACGACGTCGTCCTTATCGTGATGTCGGACCACGGCTTCTGCCCGATCAAACACGACGTTCAGATGAACGTCTGGCTCCAGCAGGAGAACCTCCAGAGGATAGACGACCTGGGCAAGATGTTCGCGGGGATCTCAAAGGACACGAAGGTCCTCTCACTGGTTCCGGGCCGTTTCTACGTCCTCGATGAGAACAGATATCATCAGGGAAATGTCAGGGCCGATGAAAAAGATGGTATCATAAAGGACCTGATAGATCGGCTGAAGAACATGAAGGACCCAAAGAGCGGCGATCCCATCATAAGGAAGGTCTTCCTCAAGGAGGAGATCTTCACGGGGACGGATCTCGATACAGCTCCGGATGTCGTCGTGGACCCCCACGACGGATACGACCTCAAGGCCGCTCCGATAGGACAGCTAATGGTCAACACACCGATAAACGGGATGCACACCCAGTACGACTCCTCCCTGTTCATCGAGGGCATGAAGGCCCCTGACAGGAAGCCGATGATATACGACGTTACGGCCACCATACTGGACATAATGGGTATCGACATCCCCTCTTATTTCGATGGAAGCTCCCTGTTGAGCTGATGAGAAGGTAAAGCGAAAAGTGGAAGATTTAAGTTATATGCCCGACATCATGCCTCCTGGTGATATGTTGTCCCTGGACCATCGTCTATGTATTCCTACCGCACTGCTCCTGCTTCTGATCACGCTTGTACCGCTTGCTGGCCTATCCTCCGCAGAGGACTCCCTCGTTGAGGAGCCCTGGGAGATCCTGGACACACATACATCGACCATATACATCCCAGCGGGCGATTCCATTTCCATCCACTTCGATCGGAACCTTGAGAAGATCGTGGTGGACAGGCTCGACGGCCCCCTCCCCACCACTGCCGTCAACGCAATTGACAGGGTGCCGGAGTGGACCAGGATGAACCTTACCAGGACCTTCCTGGAGATAGGAAACAGCCGGGCGGGTGTTTACGGGCAGCTGATCATGGACTGCACCGATGATAGATACCTGGACGAGCTGGCATTCACCATCTCACACACGCCCCCCGAGGCCCTGGCCAGGGTGTACCCCAACGTATTTCTCTCCAACGTGGAGGCCCTGTACCAGAACGACCTGGAGATAGATTATGCTGACATCATCGACACGCAGGGCCGCTCCACGGTCAGGTATTACGTGGACGAATCCGGAAATAGAACCTCTTTTGACCTTCCCGAGGATATCTACTACTGGTACGTCGCCCTTCCCAAGATCACCGACGAGGACCCCACCTATATCAACCCCAACACGGGAGGCCCCTCATCCAGCGGCAAGTTCTGGAGGGATTACGTGTTCAACCACGCGGACGCCTCCTACCCCTCCGACACGGCCTCCAGCACGGTCCTCTTCCCCAAGAACGCCACGCCTCCTCTCCTGAAGGAGGTCCTGGCCGGTGTGGACACGATGTGGGACGGGGAATCCTACGGGGCCCCTGGAGGCTACCTCAACAACGGGACCGGGAATCGGCGCCCTTTCGATTACAAGGACCACGCGATAGAGAAGGTATCCAACTGGGTGGAGAAGACGCTTCCCCTCAACGTTGCAGAGGAGAAGATAAGGATCGGCGGGAACCCATCCAGGTCGGTCCAGCCGGTCAGGATAGCCCACAACCACTACGGCAACTGCGGGGAGCTTCAGGACCTCACCATCGCTGCAGCTAGAAGCGCTCTTATCCCCACCAGAGGGATCCTCAACACCGGCGAGGACCACGTATGGTCCGAGTTCTGGGAGAGGGGCTGGCACCACTGGGACAACTACTGGTCCGACGGAGGAACCGGCATCGACACGCCCGGCAAATATGACGCGGATTTCCCCGGAAGCTGGGGAAAAGAGCTCACCACGACGTTCTCCTGGCGCGGGGACGAATACGTTGAGACCGTTACGAGCACCTACTCCGATACGGCACTGTTCAAGGCGAAGGTGCTTGACGCTTCGGGCAGTCCCGTGGACGGCGCAAGGGTGATCCTTGCCAGCGAGAACATCTATCAGCCGGAGTATCTCTCCATCTCCACCTGGGGGCACACGGATGAGAACGGCGAGGTGACCTTCGAGATAGGGGACAGCCGGAACTACTGGACCCAGGCATCGTGTGACCTTGGAGCGGACCCCGCCGACAGCGGGGGAAACATGCAGGTCAACCAGATCATCACAGACAGCCAGGCCGGGAGCACCTACTCCCACACGTTCAACATGCCAAGGAGCATTGACCGTCCGGCCTCCTCTCTGACGGCAGATCCCATAGAGGATGGAGAGCACCTGCTGCAGATGGCCTTCGAAGTTGGAGCCTCGTTCCTCCACGGCAAGAACTTCTACACCGGTAACACCTTCTCGTATCTGTTAGAAGAGGCAGGGGAACTTGACCTCTACTTCGTGGACGATCAGAACCATCAGAGCTTCCTGCTGGGGAACTCATTTTCCGCATACAACATCTCCGAGGATGCCTCCTCCGGTACACTTACCACGTTCCTCACCGAGGAAGGGGGATATGTCATCCTATCCAACAAGGGGTGCCTGAACACGGAGAGGATGGTCTCCATCAACGTCTCGGTATACTCCCTCCCCACCGTCCTGATAACCTCTCCTTCGGACGGGGTCCGGATAACGCACACGGAGGAGCTCGAGTTCACCGGAGTGGCGCACTCCAATCCCGGGCTCAAGACGGTACAGTGGCGAGTTGACGGGGGCCATTGGATGGATGCGGTCGACCTCTCGGGTGATTGGACAGGCTTCTCCTTCACGCTTGACACAACGCCGCTAACGGAAGGCGAACATTTGGTTGAGGTCAGGGCGATAACCGTGGAGATGGGGTACGGGGTCCATGGGATCTCTATAACAGTTGAGGACCACATCAACCCGGAGGTGACCATAGCCTCACCCATCGAAAACGAGGTTATCGTCCAGGGGGAGGACCTGGAGATCAACGGGACCTGCTGGGACGATTACGCCGTTGACAAATTGACCATATCACTGGACGGTGACCCGGACCTGGATATCAGCTCCGGCATAGTGGATGGTAACTGGAGCGTCTCGCTATCA
>CBDVER010000060.1:0-7580 GCA_965373055.1 uncultured Thermoplasmata archaeon | reverse complement strand
ATCACGAACATTAAAAGTACAAAACGTTGAGTTCGTGACTATAAAGTTCATTTAAAAGCATATCACACTATCACGGCACACTCACAGAGGTGTTCACTGAGGGTGCCTGAGGCGCCCCGTATGTGCCTCCACTACCCAGACGGGGTCGTCGTTCTCTCCGGCGCCAATCCAGTAGGGCATCAGGATCCTGGAGGTCCTGACCACCTCCAGCGAACCCTTCCTGAGGGAGTAGATGGTCTCCTCGTAGATCACGCTCCCGGGCCCGTCGTGAACCTTGTCATCCCTGACAAGCGAGAGGTCGAGAAGTTTCCTTCTCACGTTCTCCACCGCCTGTGGCCCGTCCAGCCTGGAGGTCACGATGGGCCTTTTATCGTCCGATGTTCGGCCGGACCCGAGGTCCGTCAGCTCCTCCGCCAGGGATGGGGGCAGGTCCATCACCTCCCCATCGGTGCAGTCCATCAGGAAGGGCTTCTCCTTCGCAACCTCCTTGGACCTATCCGCCGTCTCCATCACGTACCTCACCCAGTAGAGGATATGAGGGCGAAGCTCCGCCCTCACGGAAGGCGTTGGGTCCAAACCTGCCAGGGAGGCCGCCTCGTCACCGCTTATCCTCTGTCCGGCCAGGGGTATATCAGACCACTCATCCCTCTTCCCATCCTCGACCTCGATGGGGCCGGGCTCATCAAGGGATGGCGTATCCGATCCCACCTCCGTATCATCCACATCGAACATGGAGAATACGCCCGAGACGTCCATCTCCCGGACCGGGCCCTCCTCGAATATCCCCGGGAGGTCCATGTCTATGGCCTCTATCGATACCGTTGGGACATCTTCCGCTGGGGGAGCCGGTTCATCCTGCCTCTCTGAAAGTGAGCTGACCTCCGGTGAGACATTCACATCAGGATCGGTTTCAACTTCTCCCATGGTGACCTTCTTCACCTGGAAGGGGCCGATCGTGACCTCCGTCTCCTCCTTTATGCTCTTTTCGAACTCCCTCAGCTCGGAGACGGGGTCCAGGTCCACCTTGCCCGATGAACGGTCCGACACCACTTCCTCCTCGGGCTCGGGCCTCTCGAGATCCACTATCCTCGCCTCGCCTATTGCGATGGCGAGCGCCGTCCGATCCCACAGCGCAACATCACCCGACTTGAGGACGGCCCTCGCCCTCTTCTTCATCCTGAACGGATGTATATACAACATGTCGTTGGCATTGTCGTTCTCTGCCATGGACAGGAACATCTCCGCCTCCCCGAGCGTCATCGACACGCCCATCGGGGAGAACCCTACCGCGGTCCTCTCACCCTCCCTGGACAGGAGCATGTAGCTGTTATCCAGCGAGGAGGTTATGATCTCGTACCCCCTCCCCCTGAATATGTTCTCCAGCATCTCTATGAACTCGGTTTGTGCCATCTCATCCCGGGAGGATATGTTCGAAGGGGGATAAATCATTTTAGACGGCCGGGTCAATCGTCCAGCAGGGAAAGCGAATCCCTGAGGTCATCCATCTCCCTCTCCCGTTTCCCGGAGAAGAGCGGCTTCCTGGAGGACCTCCCGGGCCCCTCCTCTTTCACCGCCGGGGCGATCTCGATCTCCGGCCCATCCAGGTCCAGCTCGATATCCGACAGGTCCACCCTGGGCTTTTTCCCCCACGGCCTCCCACCCCTATCCGGTGACGGGAGAGAGGGCTTCTTTGCGGGCACAATGGCCTCCTTCTCCCTCTCCTTCTGCCCTTTTACCTCAAGAGCCAGCCTCTGCCTCTCCTGCTTGAGAAGGGCCTTCTGCTCTTTTTTGATCGCCCTCTCCTCCCTGAGCCTCTGCCTCCTCTCCTCGGACCTTACCAGGTGATAAAGGGCGATAAAACCGGGCTCCTTGCCCCTGGGCAGCCTTCTCCGCTTCATTGTGAAAACGTTTATCCCCAGATTGAGAAGTACAACCGCAATTGCCAGGTAGAGGACAATGGACCACATCCAGGGTACGAAGAGGAAATCCACCCCGTACAGGGAGACCATGAAATCCATGTCGTAGGTCACCGCATAATCCAGCAGGCCCTGTTCGTACTTGACCCGCGAATAATATGATTCGGCATGCACGGTGAACGCGGTGAGCTCCATGTGATACGGGGCCGAGAACGTCCTTGGGGACGTCACGGTCACCTTGACCCTCGCCTCGGATTGGGGGCCCATATCTATAGTGGTCCGCTCGAAGGCGAATACCCACCCCCGTGATGCCCAGATCCTCTCGTTGGGGATCCACAGGTCCACCCTCTCATTCCCGTTGCCCGTATTCTTGACCACAACGTACAGGTCGCCGGACATCCCGGGAAATAGCTGGAGGACAGTGGGGTCGAAGGTCATCAGCAGGTAGTGGTAAGGCCGTACCTCCACATACACCGGATAGGGGTCAATATCCCCTCCGATCCACTCCTCCACGGCTCCCACCGACGGCTCGGCGGACCATACTCCGACGATGTTCACCTTGAGCAGATCACTGACCCCTGTTGAGTAGTTAAGCATGGGGGACCCGAGAAGCAGGTTCACCCTTATGGGCACCGATCCGTACTTCGCAACAGGGGAAAATGTCAGGATCATGGGGGTGACGGATCCGATGATATTGTTCCCTGGAGGGAAGTCGAGACGAAGCCTGATGTAGATGGGATTTCGGGCCAGCCTGGCAGTGCGGTATATCGAGATGTTGCCGAACATGACCGCGTTTCCGGTGGATCCGGGCCCGGACTGGATGATGATCTTGTTGCCCTCCTGGACCTTGTTGGTCGTATCCATCTCTATCTTGATGTACACGGGGCGGGCGCCGTCCGCATCCATGGAGAAGTTCTCCTCCCCGGTGAATGCATCCTCGCATAGGAGGGCCAGTGATACTATAAGGAGAAATAGAACGGATACGGAGATAACCCTGAACGGGTTCGATGATCCATATCCCCTACGAGCCATTTTCATCCCCTTCAACGGTCCTGGGGCGTGTCCACCTCGTCGATTATCTCCTCGCCTGCGGATACGGCGTCAATGGAGTGTATCGATCCAGACATCCCCTCGATAATTGTCCTGATCCTGTCGTACTGAAGGTTGTAACCCTCGATGATCACCTTGATGTTCTCCGTCTCCTGGTCCACCTCGTTGAGGAAGATCGAGACGCCTGATATCCTCTTCATCTCCGAAAGACGCTCAGAATATTCCACGATATCCGGTTTATGAGGCTTGAGAACATCTAGTACCATCCGGCGAATATTACCCAAGAGAATTGCCTCCCAATTCCGAAATCTATATACGATTCGGCTCTATATCGAGAGTGTAGTATAAAAGGGTTAGGTAAATTGCTATCCGAGAGTGAACCGGACCTGATGACCCACCCCGGAGAATGTGAACATGATGGAGGATATGAAACCGTCTTTCAGGAAGGCCATGGCCATATCGCTCCTCATCCCCCTTCTATCCCTGCCGATGGCCCTGATACCGTTGATCGGCCAGCTTCTCGCCCTGACCCTGATCCCCTATCTCTCCACGGCCATGGGCACGAGGTTCACTCAGCCAAAAGATAGGGTCCCCATCGCCCTCACCGTGGCGATAGTCTGGAGTGGGATACAGACCACTGTATTGCTTATGGTGGTCAATTTGATCGAAACGCCCATGGGCGCGAAGATGGAAGCTGCCGAGTACCTGATACTCATGGGCATCTGGGCGATGAACCTGATATTCTGCGTGATGGGCGCCCTCCACCCCTGGAGAGATCCTTTTTCAGAACCCGTTTGACCTCTTAACCCTGTGGGGGCTCCGCAGGCTGAGGTGGCGGTGCTGCAGGTTGTTCCGTGGCCGGAGCGGGCTGTTGGACCTGCTGAGGTGGAACGGCTGGAGCGGGCTGAGGCTGTATCTGGTCAGGTGTGCCTCCCATCGGCTGTGCGGGGGCCTGCTGTGGCATGATAACAGGAGCGCCCTGAGGTGGCGGTGCAGTGGGCTGAGGCTGCATCTGGTCAGGTGTGCCTCCCATCGGCTGTGCGGGGGCCTGCTGTGCCCCTTCAGGCATTATCGGGGTGGCCGCATAAGGGTCCGCCCCCCAGCCGGACCTCTTGGCCTCCTCCTGCGCCTTGATCTTCGCAGCATGGATCATGTTCAGCTGCTGCCTTCTGAACTCCGCGTCCTCCTCGAGCAGCCGATCCATCGACTTGTCGGTCCTGCCCACCAGCCCAATGGTAAGCAGTATGGAGCCCGCTATCAGGATGAGCACACCTGGAAATACGAATATCCATCCGCCCTGCCCCCACCACGGGTCGTCCACGTAGACGGCCCGGGCCTCACCGAGATCGTTCTGCTTGATCTCAACCTTGATCAGTATCACATCACCCTTATTTCCAAGGTCCTTGGAGGAATATATCCACAGGTCGGGCTCCCTATCGACCCTACCCTCCTCATGGGCCGATTTTCGCGTGTCCGATCGGTCCCCTTTTATCTCGTATGCATCGTAATCCTTGTAGCCGTGATCCAGCTCCCACGCGGTATCCTCATAATCGGATATCTTGGTTATCTCACCGTAGATGTACTCCTCTCCGGCGACGGAGTAGTTCCAAAGCCCGTTATCGTATGAGGGCTCAATGTCCTCCGGGGAGAATACGATGAACATGATCACCGCATACATTATGAAGGCGAGCACGACGCCTATCACCATCAGGGAACCCCCTCCTGCAATGAAATATGGGTTCCTGATGCGCTCTCCCTTGAGCTTCGAAAGCTTCTCCTGGACATCAGCATCCGTGAGTATCGCCTCCTCCTCATCACCAGGTAAAAGTTTCAGTCCACTGCCGCAGAAAGAACATTTTCCGACATCCCCGTAATTGTTCTTCCCGCATCTGGGGCACCTTGTAGTCATGTCCACACCAGATGCCCGTATAGATTATACATTAAAATAGGTTTTTGAACATGATGTCACGGCCGAGCTGGCCGGAGTTGTGGTGATGGAGACGATCAAGACCTGGAATGTCAACCTGATACTGGAATCCGTCGGGGGCTACATCTACGATATTGACGCTGTGAGGGAGACCCTGGACGAGATCCTGAGAGCGGATGACCCCCTTTTGGAGCTCGATCTCAAAATAGAGATAGCTCACGGGATGAGAAAGGTGGACCTCAGGATACTCTACAATGTGATGGCCCGGAAGTAGGAGTGCTTACTTGATACTCTCCAGTATGGAGGTCGCATTCCAGATCAACGTTCTTCCGTGAAGGGGGATGTTGGGGTCATTGGCCAGGTCCTCAAGGACGGATACTACGCTTGCGCATCTGAGATCGAGAGCCTCTTTGCTGCCGAACAGCCTCTCCTTGGAATCCTTGGCGCCCTTTCGGATGTTCCTGGGGACGGAGGTGTCCTCGGAAAGCATGTCCAAAATAGCTGCCACGTTCTCTAGCTTCTTTTCAACGGTCTGATCCATCATGATTGACAGCCTCCTGATAGCTGTAATAGAAAGTAGATGAGGGATTAATATAACCTATAAATACATTTTCATCAGCGCAGTAGAAAAATATCAGGGGGAGGTGGCATTCACCTCCCCCACAGATCGTTCCCAAACCCGGTGGAGATCATCCGCCGATGCGCATGATGACGCCGCAGTGATTGCAGGTCACCTCCGCCGGCTTCTTCTCTATCTGGTGTATCTGTTCCGTGGTGCACTCGGGGCATTTCACCTTGACGGTGAGGTTCCCTTTCGGCGCGACCCCTCCCCTCTTCTCACCCTTGGCCGGACCGAGTCCGGGTGCTGGAGCAGCTCCGGGTGCCGAGGGCAGTCCTCCTCCGGCCGATTTGGGAGGTACCGGCGCTCCGCCCGCCTCCTTCATCAGCTTTCTGGGCCCACCGGCCCTGCCGCCGCCCAGGTCCGCGGACCTGAGCTTCTGGGTAAGCAGTTTGGCCTCGCGGTTCTTGCTGAAGGCGAAGACCACGACGAGAAGTAGCAGGACCAGAAGTACGATCGCCACGATGAAGATGACCCAGAAGCCGCCCAGGAGCGCCTGGAAGTCCACATCTGGCAGGTTCGCATCCGCCTTGTCCTCGTTGTTGTCCTCGTTGGTCTCGATGACATCCTCCATGTCCTTGTTCACTATGGCGCGGAGGGTGTGTTTGCCCGATGTGGGGATCCAGTCGACCTCGAACTTCTCCGATGAGCCATAGTTTATGGTCCTCATGTCGCTCCCGATGACGTTGCCGTCCTCATCGTACAGCGTGACGGTCACGTCCTCCGCGGTCTCGGTACCCTCATTGTAAACGGTGATCTCCACCGTGGTCTTCTCCCCCGTGATGAGGTTGCTGCTGACCTTGATGGAGTCATCCTTCATAACCAGGTCCGGGGCGGAGACGTTGAAATACATGTTGAACTCAACCTTCGCCTTCTTGCCGGTAAGCGACCCGCTGTCCGGCAGGACCTGGAACCTCAGCTGCTGTTTGCCGACCGCAAAGTTGTCCACCTCCAGGGCCGAGATGGTGACGGTGATCTCCTTCTGGTCGCCCATCCCAACGGTCACGATGGTCGGGCTGATGAGGAGCCTCCAGCCGATGGGCAGAACCGTGGGCGGCCTTATCTTGAAGGTATCGTCCTTGTTGCCCAGGTTCTCCACATAGAACTTGATCACCATGCTCTTGTCGTTGACGTCCCAGCTCTTGCGGTTGTCCTCGGTCGCCTCATCCATTACAGGTACGTTGGCAACGAAGGTCTGCTCGACAGAGGTGGTGAAGGTGACCTCCACCGGATCGCCGTACCTGTCTTTGCTGGACTCCACCTCAACCGTGAAGAGATACTTGTCCTTCTCAACATCCTCGCCGTCGGTGACGTAGGGGGCCTCCCCGTCGTAGTTATCCGGCCTTCCAAGGAAGGGCACGGTCACATCGAGGGATACCAGCACCCACTCATCTGGGTTCAGGGTGATGGTGTAGGCGGAGAGCCTGCCCCACTCCTTCTTATCGCCAAGGACCTTGAGGTTGTAGGTATCCTCCCCGTTGCCCCTGTTGGTCACCTTGAAGGAGTATGAGACAATGTCCCCCACCTCGGCGTTCTGAATGTCATCGTCGGTGGTGATCTCATGTTCGTAGAGGTCCTCGATCTCGAGAGTGATGTTTATGGTCTCCTTAGCTTTCTCCTCTTCTATTTCAGAATGGAAAGTAATACTGTATTCATATAATCCAGCCCTCGCCTCTTCGACATCGTCGGGTATGCGTGCAGAGATCGTTATCACAATCTGTTGTGTGGCACTGCCTTTCGGTCCAAGTGTGAACGAGGATTTGTCCGCGGAGACCCACCTCTTGTAGTTGGGTTCGGAGATCTTCACGACGAAGTTATCATCATCGTTTCCGAGGTTCCTGATGGTGAATTTGTAGTCCACCTTTTCTCCGACCTCTCCTTCCTGTAGCTCCTTGTCCACCTCAACATCGATGCCGTGGATCTGTGTGACTTCCACGGTGATCTCTTTCCAAATTGTCGTGTAATCCTCATCGGCAATATAATTGGAATCATCCCCTCGAGAGATCCACCGAACCTCGAATCTGTACTTACCTGTTGATGTTTCCGATGGGAACTCCACGATCAACAC
>CBDVER010000059.1:0-7594 GCA_965373055.1 uncultured Thermoplasmata archaeon | reverse complement strand
GAGGAGACCGGATTGGGGGCGGTCTGTCCAAGTGCACACAGCGATCCGTTCTGAACGGTCCAGGCGATGGTTGAAAGCTCCTCCAGGTCCTCCCTGGTGCCATTGCCGCTCTTGATCTTCGTGAGGATATCAAGCATCTGTTTTGTTCCTATGCGGCAGGGGGAGCACTTTCCACAGGACTCCTCCTGTGTGAACGATAGGAAATAGTGGGCCACATCGACAACACATGTATCCTCGTCCATGACGATCATGCCGCCGGAACCCATAATGGTGCCCGCTTCCTTCAGGGATTCGAAGTCCACAGGGTAGTCAAGGGTAGATTCTGGAAGGCAGCCCCCCGAGGGCCCTCCTGTCTGGACCGCCTTGAAGTGTTTTCCCTCGGCCATTCCACCGCCGATCTCGAATATGATCTCCCTCAGGGTCGTCCCCATCGGGACCTCGACCAGGCCGGAGTTCTGAAGTTTTCCGGTCAGGGCGAACACGGCAGTTCCCTTTGTCCCTTCGGTGCCCGTGCTATTGAACCAGCCGGCCCCCTCCCGCATTATGGCGGGGATGCTTGCAAGTGTCTTCACGTTGTTGATGTTCGTCGGATATCCCCATAGCCCTTTCTGGGCCGGGAACGGGGGCCGGGGAGACGGCATCCCCCTTTCACCCATGATAGAGGCTATCATCGCGGTCTCCTCACCGCATACGAACGCCCCGGCTCCCTCCATGATCTCCAGGTTGAAATTGAAACCCGACCCGAGTATGTTCTCTCCGAGAAGCCCGTGCTCCAGGCAGTCCCTTATCGCGATGTGGAGCCTCAAGATCGCCAGCGGGTACTCCTTTCTGACGTATATGTATCCGAAATTGGCACCCATTGCGTATCCGCCTATTATCAACCCCTCGATGACCCTGAACGGGTCCCCTTCGAGGACGCTCCGGTCCATGAACGCCCCGGGGTCCCCTTCGTCAGCATTGCAGATGATGTACTTTCTATCGCTCTTCTCATCTGCGCAGAACTGCCATTTAAGACCTGTTGGAAATCCGGCTCCCCCCCTTCCTCTCAGGCCCGATTCCTTGACTATGGCGATGACCTCTTCAGGCTTTTTTTCCATTGCTTTCTCGAGTCCCGAGAAACCATCCCTTGCCAGATAATGCTCGATATTCGTTGGATCTATGATCCCCACATTCTCCAAAATTATCCTCTTTTGGGGTTTGATCATCGGATGGTCGTAAATGCTGGGCAGGCCGTTGAAACCCTCGCCAAGAACGCCGAGCAGTCCCTCGGTCGGGTAGCTCTTCTTGTTCAACGTCTCGTCGAGGAGTGACACCACAGAATCTGCTGTCTGGTTGCCATATACCACTGGAAGGTTTCCATCGATCTGGATATAGACCATGGGTTCGAAGCTGCACATGCCGAAGCACCCCACCTCAACGATGGTGATCTCCCCTTCCTCCTCTGGAACAAAGGACTCTATCGCGCTCTGCACCTTCACGATACCGGCCGCGTGTCCGCAGGACGCGGCGCCGATATATATCGTTCGCTCCGCCTTCCGCAGGTCTTCCCATCTCCTCTCGGAGGTGGCTCTCAGTTCCTTCAGATCGCCCATGATCACTCACCTTCCGTCTCCTCTCCCTTCCTCTCCTTGTCGATATCATCCAGAAGGGCTGTCAGCTTGTTGGAGGTCATCTTGCCGTAGACCTCATTGTCAATTACAATGGTGGGCGCCAGTGCACAGCATCCCAGGCAGGCGACCCTTTCAAAGGTGATCATCCCGTCCTTGGTGGTCTGCCCCGGCTCTATCTTGAGGCGGTCTTTGAGGATCTCCTGCAGGTTATCGGCGCCCTTGACAAAGCAGGCTGTGCCCATGCAGGTTTTGACGATGTGTTTTCCGGGCTTTGTGAACTTGAAATGCGTGTAGAAGGTGGCCACTCCGAAGATGACATCCTCCGATATCCTCAGCTCCTCGGCTACTGCTCCAATTCCGGAAGGTGGAAGGTATCCGAACGCCTCCTGGGTCGCCTGAAGGATGGGGATCAGGTTCTTCACATCAGAGCCGTTCTCCTCCAGTATGCCTCTCATCCGTTCCTCATCGTATTGCATGTAATCCGTCATCTTCTATTCCCTCCCGATCGTTCCACGGATGGGTTATTTTGCCCGTGTAACGTCATGGTCGATACCAACCACCGCCCTGGGACGTTCTCTCCCTCTACTAGGAAATCATGTTCGTTCATGTTATCCACCTCTCCCCTCACCGGGGTGGTGCTACCATTCATCGCTGTCTTCCAGGCAGATATCCTGTGCCTCCACCTGGCTGAGGCCGTGCCATTTGCACCCTTTCCTGGAACAGATATAGAAATCTATTCTGTGGGATACCGCCTCCACGAGGATCTTCACAACGCTGGAATGGCAGTGCTCGCAGTCCCTGTCCGTTACTATCAGGCTGGCGGAACAGCAGGGGCACCTGATGTCCTTTGCAATCGATCTATCAGGGATCTGTATCGTGGATTCGCTTCGGAAGATGTTGAGATAAGGGCTCAACATCAGCTCCCCCTCCTCTCCGCTCCCCTCGATGATGGTCAACTTCAATAGATCGTCCACGATGAGGTTCTCGCAGCAATGGGGGCAGAAGGACCTGAGGTAAGTCCCGTTTGAGATGATCTCCCCCATTTCTTTTTTTGACATCATCAATTGCATAATTATGTTATAACCTCGATTAATTATATATAATTTAGCTTATTTCGGGAATCATAAATTTGATAGATTGGCCAGTGTTTTATATCATATGTTAAAATGGACAATAGTATGTGGTGCATATTGTGTGATATGAACAGGTGAATATTGTATCAATGTTATTCTCTTTTGTCGATTGTGGGGGTCTTCTCAGATCATGCATTTATATAAATGACCCGTAATGACAAATTATCGATATTATCTGTAATTATTGGCCGCCAATAATTCGAACTTCAGAGACATGCCAATAACGACATATATATGAAAAATGATATTGAAATATGAACATCTGATATCGATGTGTTTATCGTAAATAATCCCTCTTGCATGTACGGAGATATCCCTTGGTTTCGGGATCGTACGTGCCCCATGCAAATTCTATACTGCCATCTGTGACCTATCCATTATTTCAGTAATTGTATTATGTGCCCATTTACATTAAAATTCATATATCTGAACATCATGCCGTGAAACGGACCCCCCACAACAGCTTCCCACAGGTCCACAATAAAATGAATATGGAGAGCTCCTATGTTTCAGATAATCCGTCACGAACAGTTCTCACCGATCACCTTCCTCTGGGAGATCCTCGCACCGGATCTGGCCAAGGCATCAGAGCCCGGCCAGTTCGTGATGGTGAGGATAAGGGAAGGAGGAGAGAGGATCCCCCTGACAATAGCTGACTACGACCTCGAAAAGGAGACCATCACGCTCGTTATTCAGGCAGTTGGCCGATCCTCAAGGGAGATGCTGGAGCTCAAGGAGGGGGACTACATAATGGACCTTCTGGGCCCGCTCGGCATTCCCAGCCACATCGAAAAGAAAGAGGGGAGGGTTGTGCTCGTTGGAGGTGGATTGGGGGTCGCTCCGATCTTCCCCCAGCTGCGAAAGTACAAAGAGATGGGGAACCACACCATCTCGATCATGGGGTTCAGAACTGCAGATCTGATCTTCTGGTCAGATCGGTTCATGAGATATTCGGATGAGTTCCATATCGCAACAGATGACGGCAGCTTCGGGTCCAAGGGGTTCGTGACCACGGTGCTGGACGATGTGCTCCAGAGAAACCCGGACATTGTCGAGGTCGTCGCCATTGGGCCGATCGTTATGATGAAGGCGTGCGCCGAGGTCACGAAAAAATACGATGTTAAGACCATAGTGTCCCTGAACACCATAATGGTGGATGGAATAGGCATGTGTGGTTCATGCAGGGTGACCATAGACGATGAGGTGAAGTTCGCCTGTGTTGACGGCCCGGATTTCGACGCCCACAGCGTGGACTGGAAAGAGCTGATGACGAGGCAGGGAAGGTTCCGGAAGGAGGAGGCCCACTCCCAGGAATGCTATGATGAGGAATGCATGGCCAGAAAGAAGGCCGAGGGGGCGATCTGATGGCTTTCAAACCGAGGATACCATGTCCTGAACAGGACCCCATGGAGAGGGTGAAGAACTTCGAGGATGTTGTAATAGGTTACACTCCAGAAATGGCAAGGGAAGAGGCGGAGAGGTGCATCCAGTGCAAGAACCCCCTCTGCGTCAAGGGGTGTCCGGTGGGCATCGACATACCCGGGTTCATCCGGGCGATCAAGGAGGGAGACCTGGAGGAATCCTACACGATAATAACCGAGCAGAATCCGCTCCCGGCCGTATGTGGAAGGGTCTGCCCTCAGGAGGTCCAGTGCGAGGCGACATGCATACTGGGCATCAAGCATGACCCGGTTTCCATAGGAAAGCTGGAGAGGTATGTGGGCAACTGGGCGGTCCACAACAATGTATGTGTGAGAGAGGAGGTCCACAAGGTCAAACCACTCAGGAAGGTGGCAATAGTTGGCTCTGGTCCTGCCGGGCTGGCATGTGCCATGGACCTCGCACTCGCGGGTGTTGACGTTACCATATTCGAGGCCCTTCACACGTTTGGAGGCGTGCTGAAATACGGCATCCCCTCATTCCGTCTGCCCAAGGATGTCATCGATTCCGAACTGGAGAAGGTGCGTAAACTTGGGGTGAAGTTCGTCTCCAACCATGCAATCGGTAGGCTTTTTACGGTTCCCCAGATGAAGGATGAGCTGGGTTTCGATGCGATATTCATCGGAACGGGAGCGGGGCTTCCGAAGTTCCTCAACCTCAAAGGTGAGGCCCTCAATGGTGTTCAATCCGCCAACGAGTTCCTCACAAGGGTGAACCTGATGAACCCGCCAGGTGTGAACGATTGCCACACACCCATCGGCTGTGGGAACAAGGTAGCAGTCATCGGTGCGGGCAATGTCGCCATGGACTGCGTCAGGACCGCGGTCAGACTTGGTGCTGAGAATGCGATGATCGTCTACAGGCGCGCAAGGGAACAGGCCCCAGGGAGGGTGGAGGAGGTGCACCACGCAGAACAGGAAGGGGTTGAGTTTCACTGGCTATCCAATCCGATAGAGATCGTCGGGGAGGACGGTTGGGTCAAGGGGATCAAGCTTCAGAAGATGGAGCTTGGTGAACCAGATGAGAGTGGGAGGAGAAGGCCGGTCCCGATCGCGGATACGGAACACTTCCTGGAGGCGGACACGGTTGTGATCGCGGTGGGAACCTCCTCGAATCCGATCATAGGGCAGACGACCCCTGGAATGGAGTTGACCAGACATGGTTACATCCTGGTGGATGAGGATCAGCAGACTACTGTACCCGGCGTGTTCGCAGGTGGCGATATCGTCACCGGAAGTGCTACGGTGATCCTTGCAATGGGGGCAGGAAAGACCGCTGCAAGGGGAATTCTGAAATATCTTGGATTGGAAGCACCCGCTCCCATGTGCTCGGAATGATAATATTGAAAAGCACGGTAGAGGGGGGGCGGTTTACAGCCCAAACAGGTCAAGTTCACTCGACCATGATCTTCCCCGCCATCCCCTGACCAAGTGCCATCCTGGAGTTTCCAAGGATGATTATCACGGGCCCACCGGTGTTCTGGGCCACCTCGATCTCCACCCCGTTGGAGATCCCCATCTCCCTCAGGCGCCTGACAAGTGCCCTGCCCCCGATAACCTGGGTGACCTGGACCCTCTCTCCTCCATGAATGCTGGACAGGGGTCTGTTGTCCTTTGATCTGTAGATGGGGTTCATATCTGATCTCCTGTGGATGATGGATAGTTTTCGTATTACCTAAAACTTTTAGGTAGATATAACTTTCCCCGTTTTGATCGTTACGTTTTCACTCAGATAAGGATTGAACCTAGACTGGTCAACGCTTTCAATAAATACAATGAGATCATTCTTCAGGGAGGAGAGGGGCATCAATAACATTATCTCCATTGTCGGAAATCGGTTGGTGTTTCCTTGCGATCACGAATCCCAATAGAATGACCATGAATAAAATAACCATTGTAATGAGAACGAGGGTCATGGGCTCGATCCATCTTTCGCTACTTCCACTGTTCAATTCAACTTCCTTTGAGATATCATCATCATTTAATGATACGACAATTGTAAGCCTATCGTTCAACATTTTCACAATGTTGTCTGAGATCAATACCGTATCTCCAATATAGTGAAATGTGCACAGGTCTGTAATGTTGATCCCGTATTGATCAAATGCAGTGACCTCGATGATCGTTTCCTCTGTTGAATTATGGAATGTGATGTTGATATGGGTTAATATTGGTTTCTCGAGGATATTAAGTTCAAATTCCTCCTCGACCTGAATTCCGAAATAACTACCTCTTATGTGCAATACCAATGGGCCGTAAGGAACATCTTCTATTACCGCCCCATCAGAATCGTATTTAATATCTAAGCTATTTTCTGAAATAATGTGCAAATCAGTGAGTCCTGTGATATTCCCATTCTCCAAGACCAAGATAGGTTCGATCCTTAGGTTATCCCCCTCTCTGATATGATGTCTAATTTCAGAATAATCCATATGATCCCAATATGGAAAAACATTGAGATCAATGATTTTTATAAGTGTGATATTTTTCATTTTGACATTAATTGTGATCCTGAATGTCCCACATTCAAAGGCGATGACATTCCATTGATCATAGTCCTCCGAGAATGTTGCATTCTCGATATCGATCTCATAACTGTTATTTGGCAATATATTCATGTATCGGTCGACGATCTCAAAATCAAGATCATAATCGATCTTACGAATCAGGTCAGTTGTGGAGTGCATGATCACATCGTAGGGGATATTGAACACTTCGATCGTCAAGTTGGCGGATACCTGATCATAAGGTGTTTTCACCCTGATCTCCACATCGGTCGTTCCCGCTTTCTGCCCGATCACTATTATCCTATTTCCATCAACTCTGTGGGATATGATCTCGGGATCCTCCTTGATGAACTCCATCTCCACATCGAATGGATATATGCTTCCATCGAAAGTTCTGGGGATTATTTCAATATATTCAGTACCATCCAAAGGTATGTCAAGCGTTTGATATGAGATGTCCATTCCCGATAGGGAGAGATTTGCGGACAGGTGGAATGCTTTGGTTAGGACTTCGTCAAAATAGCATGTGTATAGGTCAATATATAGTGGATCATCATCATGCAGAATTACACTGATGCCGTTATTTGTCGTAAATGAACAGGTTGCGTTTCCCGATACGTTCCATGAAAGGCCAAAACCAGATGATATCTCACCTTCCCAATCATATACCTCTGCAATGATTTCAACCTCCTTATCGATGACGATAGGGCCTGATATGGACAATCTTACATCGGATATGAACGGAAGTACGGAGAATGAATACATCTCTTTTACAGGTCCATATCCTATGTTTACCTCGACACTCACTTGAATGGTCCCGGTTCCATTGCAGAAGATCACAATATGGTCATAATCCAAAAATTGGATGACTCCAGGTCCCGAGATGTTCCATTCAATTTCGTCAG
>CBDVER010000058.1:0-7775 GCA_965373055.1 uncultured Thermoplasmata archaeon | reverse complement strand
AGTATACGTGAAATCCATTGTAGCACCTCATGTCCAATTGCTGACATGCATATCCTGATAAATCCAAGGGTCCAACGCCGTGATCGATAGTAATATCTTTCCATTGCCGAAAATAATCACGTCTGTTGTTTACACATTTGAAAAGCGCACCGGGCCTATTCAAAACTTTATTTACAAGGAGGGTCGATAGGGGACGGGGTCTCGAATGTTGGAAGAAGGCAAAGGGGAACTTTTAAGCTCCTGCACGGCGGATGAGATACGGGATTGGAACCATTACAACAAAGAAAGAGGTCTCGTTGACAAGATGACCGACGTGAGGTCCGCTGTAAGAAAATATGTCAATGACGGGGTGTATCTGGCTATAGGAGGGTTCGGCCATATCAGGATCTCCATGCCTATGATATACGAGATCGTCAGGCAGAGGATCAAGCATCTCAGGGTCTCCGGCCATACCGCGGTCCACGATCTCGATGTTCTGATCGCGGGAGATTGTGTTGACGCTGTTGATGTGGCCTATGCTTTCGCTTACGAGACACGAGGGCTGTCCAAGAACGGTAGGAGGGCGGTGGAGTCCGGAAAGATAAAATGCGTCGAATGGACAAACGCATCCCTCTCGTGGCGCATCAAGGCTGCTGCCATGGGACTGCCTTTCCTTCCTGCCAGGAACTTGCTGGGATCCGATACCTTCAAATACAGTGCTGCGAAGACCATGGAATGCCCGTTCACGGGTCAGAAGCTCGTTGCACTTCCGGCGTTGATGCCGGATGTTGCCATCATCCACGTGCACCATGCCGATAAATACGGTAACTGTTCCATCCGGGGTACGACGGTCAAGGACGATGACCTGGCCAAGGCTTCAAAGAGGGTCATCGTGACTGCGGAAAGGATAGTATCCGACGATTTTTTCAGGGAGCATCCCGAGAGGACGACCATCCCTTATTTCTGTGTGGATGCGGTCATCGAGGCTCCGCATGGAAGCCATCCATGCAATATGCCGCATGAGTACTATTTCGATGAGGCCCACATCAGGGACTATATCAAGGCCGGGGCGGATGAGGTAGCGTTACAGGCCTATCTGGACAAATGGATATACTCCGTCAATGACTTTGATGAATATCTGGACCAGGTGGGAACAAAAAAACTTAATGAACTAAGGCGGCTGGAGGAATTGAGATGACCTCGTACACCCCAATTGAACTCATGGCAACGGTAGCTTCCCATCAGCTGGAAGACGGCAAGATCGTTGGTGTGGGCACCGGCCTGCCCATGATCGCTGGACTTCTCGCCCAGAAGACACATGCTCCAAAGCTCATAATATTCTTCGAGGCTGGAAGCATAGCCCCGCAGGTTCCGACCCTGCCCATCTCCGTGGGAGATTCCAGATGTGCTCACAGGGCAGTGGCTGCCACAGGCCTTGCAGGTATCATGGAGACAGGGCAGAGGGGGATGATAGATTATGCATTTCTCGGAGGTGCCGAGGTTGACATGTATGGAAACATCAACTCCACCGTCATAGGGGACCACGATTCTCCCAAGGTGAGGCTTCCAGGGAGCGGAGGAGCGAACGACTTCGGCTCATTATCATGGAGGACCATTATCATCGCCAGACACGATAAGGCGAAATTACCCGAAAGGGTGAGCTTCATCACCACTCCCGGATACATAAACGGACCTGGTGCAAGGGAAGAAGCTGGCCTCCCAAGAGGCACAGGCCCGTTCAGGGTGATAACCAACCTCGCCCTCATGGGATTCGATGATGAGACGTGCAGAATGAAGCTCATCAGCGTACACCCGGGTGTCACGGTGGACCAGGTCAGGGAGAACACCGGGTTCGACCTGATAATTCCCGATGATGTTGCCACATCGCCCTCACCCACCGAGAATGAACTGACCGTCCTTAGGGGGATCGACCCGGACGGGATCATCATCGGAAAATGAGAATTAACCGATTATCCCTGTAACCTGAATGCCAACCAACGTTCCGGACGAGAAAGGAAAGGATTTTTAATCAGTATCCTGTTTAACGATTGCGATTTGAAGGGATCATCTCGAATACGTCCTGGCTATCAACTTCCCCCCAAAGGAAAATGGTCAAGGACCTCTCTGGATCCTTTGGGGTCGTGTTTGGGAACAAGATATAATGGAGAGGTGAAGAAATGAGTAGAAAAGTATGCGTGATCGGCATCGGTCACACTGATTTCAATTCCATTACACCCGATGTGGAATGGAAGGAGCTCATGTACGAAGCCTGCCAGAAGGCCTACGTCGATGCAGGGGTGGACCCCCGAAAGGACGTTGACAGTTTCATTACATGTGCCGAGGATTACCTGGAGGGTTTCAGTATCTTCGACGAGTTCGTTCCTGACCAGATCGGCGCGGTCCTCAGGCCATGCTGTACGGTCTGCGGCGATGGACTTTACGGACTTGGGACTGCCTATATGCAGATCAAGACAGGTTTGATGGATGTGGTCTCGATCGAGTCACACAGCAAGATATCCGACCTTCTTACATTGGGTGATATCCTTCTCCATGCTTTCGATCCCGTCTTCGAAAGACCTGTAACGGGGCCGGTGGAGAGGCCCAGGTATGGCGGGTCACCCGGGTATACAAAAGATGCACCAAAGCCTCTTGTTGGCAGCACAAAGGAGAAACAGAGAGTGCATCCCTATTTCCTTGCAGGTATGGAGATGCAGAACTATCTCAGGACCACAGGTACCACCGAGGAGGAGTGTGCCGAGGTCGTTGTAAAGAACAAGATGAACGCGTTCTTCAATCCCCTTGCGGATTACGAGGCGAAGATCTCCGTGGATAACGTGATGGGATCGGAGTATCTTTTCTCACCCCTGAAGAAGCTGGATATCAGCTCAAATGTAGATGGGGCGATCACATTCGTTCTTGCGGATGAGAAGACGGCCAAGGACCTGGGAGCTGATCCCATCTACCTCTCCGGTTTCGGTTGGTCATCCGAAACACCATGGCTATCCACCAGGGAAATGTTCGCAGATTACGCTGCCCGTTCATCCCAAATGGCATACAAGATGGCCGGCATAACCTCACCAAAAAAACAGATCGATATCGTCGAGGTGGACGACAGGTTCTCCTACAAGGAGCTGCAGCACCTTGAGGCGATCGGCATGGCCCGTCCGGGAGAGGCAGGACAGATGCTCGCAGAGGGCGAACTTGCCAGGGACGGCACCATTCCGACCAATATGTCCGGTGGGTCCCTTGGAATAGGAAACTGCTTCGAGGCAACGGGCATGCAGAAGGCCCTCGAGATCATTACCCAGCTGAGAGGGCATGCTGCCAAGAGGCAGGTAGCGGATGCCGAAGTGGGCCTTGCCCAGGCATGGCGCGGCATCCCGTCCGGCAGTGGAGCTGTTGCGATATTTGAAAGGGGAGGTGCGTAGTATGAATGATGTTGCGATAATTGGAGCAGGTATGACAGTATTCCAGAGAAGGCTCAAGGAGACCGGGAAGGAGCTTTCATACCTGGCTACCAAAATGGCGTTGGAAGAGGCCGGGATCACGAAGAAAGATATCGACATGGTGATCATGGGAAGTGCCCCTGACGCGTTCGATGGGATACATCAGAAGGGTGAGAACCTCCTTGATGGCGCTGCAGGAGCGGGAAAACCGTACATCAGGGTCTTCAACGGCGGCGGAACAGGTGTATTTGCACCGATAGCGGGATGGTGGCACGTTGCATCCGGTGTCGCTGATATCGCCCTTGTCGTCTGCGAGGAGAAGATGGGAAACTGTTACCCCCATCCCCAGACAGCTTTCAGGCATATCTGGGACCCCATCCTCGACAGGCCCCTTGCCCCCAACCTCGTATGGCTTTTCGCCATGGAGATGAACAGGTACATGACCAAGTACAACATCAAGAAAGAGGACATTGCAAGGGTGGCTGTGAAGAATAAGAGGAATGCCGTGGGGCATCCGTGCGCCCAGCTTCCGGACGAGAAGATCACCATCGAGGACGTCCTTAACTCCGAGATGATGGCTTGGCCGGTGCAGAGGCTGGACATCAGCCCTCCGAGCGATGGTGCCTCCGCCCTTATATTCTGCTCCAAGGATAAGGTCCGTCAGTTCACTGACGATCCCGTCTGGGTTGATGGCGTAGGATGGAACATCGATTCCACTATGTGGACGAACAGGGACCTCTCCTTCCCCAGATATGTTGCCAACGCGGCCAGGATGGCCTACAAGATGGCGGGGATACACAATCCCAGAAAGGAGATCGACTTCGCCGAGCCCTACGATCCCTTTGACTACAAGGAGCTTCACCATATGGAGGGGCTGCTTCTCTGTAATAAAGGTGAAGCACCAATACTGACGAGGGAAGGCGTGACCGAGAGGGACGGCAATATGCCGATGTGTCCCTCCGGAGGTTTGATGGGAGTGGGGAATCCGATCGCTGCGACCATGGGACAGAAGATATGTGAACTCTACTGGCAGCTCGCCGGAAAGGCCGGCAAGCGACAGATCCCAACCGACCCCATGGTCGGTGTCGGACAGGCGTGGGGCGACATCATGCAGATGGCCACCGTGGCAGTGCTGAGGAGGGGATGATCATGGCAAATAAGATCGAAGGATCCCCGGGCTATGCGCCTGGAACACGTGTTTCGACGAAGGACATAGTTGAGAACAAGATCACGTACACATGGTGGGAGCCGGAGGTCCAGTACAGCTGGAGCCTCGGCCAGGCCATGAGCAAGTTCCTTGTGGGCCTGAAGAAGGGAAAGATACTGGGAAGGACATGTATCAAATGTGACCGTGTACTTGTACCCCCCAGGATGTTCTGCGAGTATTGCTACGGCCCCACGGATGCCTGGATAGAATTGAAGGACACCGGTACGATCGAGACGTACTCGATCTCCTATCTGGACTCTGATGCCAGGAGGATCAAAAAGCCCATTCTCATAGGAGTGATATCCATTGATGGTGCCTCTCCCCTTCACGGGTTCATGCACTACTTCGGGGAGATGACAAAGGACGAGATCCATATAGGAATGAAGGTAAAGGCCGTATGGAAAACTCCCAAGGATAGGGAGGGTGCTATCACCGATATCAAGTACTTCAAACCCCTGAAAGGAGGTGGAAAGAAATGACATTCCTGGAAAAGCAGACGGACCCCACAACTCCAATGCATTGGAACGGGGACATGCAGGCAGATTACTTCTACTCGAACGGAGTGGCGGGCGACAGGTTCTTCAAACACCTGATGAAGAAGGATACCTTCCTTGCATCCAAATGTCCGGAATGTGGAATGGTATTCATCCCTCCCAGGCTCTACTGCGAGGACTGCTTCTGCGGCATCCCCGATGAGAATTGGGTAGAGGTCAAGGCACAGGGGGTCATCAGGACCAACACAACTGCCATGATCGATGCACACAATGAACCTCTCGAGGAACCTGTTGTGATGGCGCTTATCGAGATCGACGATACCGATGGGGCAATGCTCGGGCGCATCAAGACGGATATACTTGGAATGGACCTCACGGGGATGATGGTCAAGGCAAAACTCAGGCCCAAGAAAGAGAGAGAAGGTACCATGAAGGATATCCTCTATTTCGAACCATACTAGAAATGCCCTGAAACCAGGGCATTTCCTTTTTTTTTATTTTAATAATTTACACCATATCGAAATGATTATGGAATAAAGTATTTGGTATAGTTTCTCCTAGGTCATCTTCAGGCGCAGGAGGCACGTCCAATGAATGAAAGGAAATATACCCTATCAGATTTTCTGAGGTATGCGGCGGAGAACGACACCAACAGGATAGCGATATTCTATGAGGATTGTACCCTCACATACAATAAACTTGACAAACTGGCCTCCGCTTTCGCCTCCGGCCTCCTGAAGATGGGCATCGAGAAAGGGGACAGGGTAGGCCTCTACATGCCCAACTACCCCAAGTGGATCATCGCCTATTTCGGCATAGCCAGAATGGGGGGCGTGATCGTTCCCATGAACACCCGATACAAGGTAAAGGAGGTGGACTTCATCATGAACAACTCGGAGGCCACCGCCCTGGTCATGACCTCTGAATTCCTCAACGTCGATTACATTGATACACTTGACAAACTGAGGGGTAAGATCCCCAAATTGAGAAAGATCATAGTCCTGGGAGATAGGCTGAGCGATGGTATGGACACATTCCAGTCTGTGCTCGACCTTGGTGCCGATTTCACCAAGGACGAGAAACTAAAGAGCATCGTATCCTCCATAGAGGAGGATGATACGGTCTTCATCCTCTACACCTCGGGGACCACGGGAGAGCCCAAAGGAGCCATGCTCACGAATCTGAACATATCCAGGAACGGCCAGCAGGTGGCGGAGGTGATGAGGCAGGATATCAATGACGTCGCCCTGATCGTCGTCCCGTTCTTCCACTGCTTCGGCTGCGTGATAGGCGTTACGGCCTGCGTTTCAGCTTCCAGCGGGATGGTTCCCATGCCGTCGTACGACGCGAACCAGGCCCTCACGTTCATGGACATGTTCAATATCTCCATCGTCCACGGCGTGCCCACCATGTTCATCGGCTATCTTGAGGCACTTAAAAAGAAACACTTCGACCTCAACAACGTAAGGACCGGGGTGATGGCGGGAGCGCCATGTCCCGTGGAGGTCATGAAGGGCGCGAGTAACAAGATGGGCGCGAATATCGTGATAGCCTACGGATTGACGGAGGCCTCACCTGTTATCACCATGACCGATCTCAATGACAGGCTTGAGGACAGGGTTGAGACGGTCGGAAGGGCGCTTCCGGAACAGGAGGTCAAGATCGTTGATGATGACGGTAAAGAGGTTCCCGCCGGTGAAACGGGTGAGCTGCTGGCCAGGGGCTACAATATCATGAAGGGGTATTTCAAGAAGGATGAGGCGACGGCCGAGGCTATCGATGAGGAGGGCTGGCTTCACTCCGGGGACCTCGCCGTAATGGACGATAGAGGGTACGTCAAGATCGTGGGAAGGAAGAAGGACATGTATATCTGCGGAGGTTTCAACGTCTATCCCAGGGAGATAGAGGAGTTCCTCTTCAAGCTCCATGCAGTGGAGAACGTGTCGGTATTGGGCGTTCCCGATCCCAGGTTCGGCGAGGTGGGCCTCGCAGTTATCAAGGCGACCGAAGGGATGAACCCCACTGTTGACAATATAATCAACCACTGCAAGGTGAACCTGGCCAATTTCAAGGTCCCGAAATACGTGTGGTTCGTCGACGAGTACCCCATGACCCAGTCGGGTAAGGTCCAGAAGTTCAAGCTTCTGGAGATGGCCATAGAGAAGTTCGGCCTATCCTCTTGAACCGAAGATCTACCCCTATGTAATCTATAAGATAATTACCGTAACCTTAATTTAGGCCCTTTCTATATCCCAATCCCCTAATTCTTTTTAGGGAGAAATGGAAAGACTTGAGATAGGTCCGAGGGATAGAACCTACCCCCGATCCCTTCGTTCAAGCCTCTTCTTTGTTTTCCATTTTACGTGCAGGAGGAATCCCATGATAGAGATACGTTTCCACGGAAGAGGTGGACAGGGAGCGGTGGTCGCATCCAAGGTACTTGCCGATGCAGCCTTCCGCGAGGAGAACGATGTGCAGGCTTTCCCCTATTTCGGCGTCGAAAGAAGAGGTGCACCGGTCACTGCCTTCACCAAGATAGATGACAAGCATATCAGGAACAAGGCCATGATCTACGAGCCCGATTACGTGATCATACTGGAGGCATCTCTGATAGCGGCGGTCAACGTCACCGAGGGATTGAAGGAGAAC
>CBDVER010000057.1:0-7914 GCA_965373055.1 uncultured Thermoplasmata archaeon | reverse complement strand
TCATGGTCTCACTTCCACCCTCATATCATGAAGTGCACATAAGGACCTTGTGGTAGGTAAGCAAATGATCCTCATCAGCAAACTAGTAATATTCAACATTCCGATATATTCCGGAGGAATGGGCCAATGGATGAAGTCCGGAGAACGAGAAAAGCCCTGATGACGGTGGGGGGCGTGATCGCAATAAACCTCCTGTTGGCCATCCTGATCCCATCGATCATATTGACACTTTCCACGGATATGATAGGCGCTTTCTGCCTGCTGGGCTCCATTGCAGCCCTTCTTGCCGCCCTCCACGCGCTGTTCGTTATCCTGGCAGGAGTATTCATCCTTCAGGCCAGATCGGAAAAAAGATCGACCGAGATCTCCGCGATCCTGGCCGCAGTGCTCCTGTTCCTGTCCGTGGGCATCATACCGCTCACCATGGGCTATGGCGTTCTCCTCTCCCCGCTCATCCTGTTCGCCGCCGTGGGCATATACCTGCACAGCCTCCTGAAAAACAAATACAGGCCCCTGCTATATATCGGAATGGGGCTCCTTCTGCTGTTCTATTTCTGTTTGTTCATCATCTTCCTGATCTCGGATATGTTCGGCGAGCCAACTATCTGGGCGGCCGTCCTTACGGTTTCCATTCTCCCACTTTCGACCTGCACCCTGTATCTCATCTCACTCTACCGTTCATTTCAGGGATCGGCCCCCACCACAACGATCGGATGGGAACGGGTTTCCGGTCAGACAACGTACATGGAGCCTTCGATACTTATGCCCCCTCCGGGCTGGATGGCCGACGGAGAGCCCCTGTCGAAGTATCATCCGGGTAGGGAACCGCAGAAGCCCCCTGGATGGAACCCCTCCTAGTCCCTCTCCTTCAACCTCTTCGTGGCATAGACGTAATATCCGCCTCCGAGAAGGAACATGAATGCTGTGAAGAACAGCGCAAGCACCACTCCCAGGTCCTCAACCTGGTTGAGAAAGAGTATCCACCCGTCCACAACTATGAAGAGAACCCCCGCTAACACGTGTGCCCTGAGCTCCTCCTTCAACCCCCAGCCAAGGGTCGCCAGGCTGAGGGCGAACAGCAGGGAGCACATGAACCAGAGCCTGGAGTTGCCCTCAAGACCAATGATCGGTGCGGCAGGGGCCAACCAGACCAGAGTGAACAGGGTGAAAAAGCAGATCCCGATCACCACAAGGAAAGGCGTTCTCATGACCATATAAGGGCTGCGTCTCTCACGCCTGGTCATCCCACCCTGCCGGAAGGTGGAGGAGACGGCCTCGGCCCACCTCCTGAAGTTACCCTTGAACCCGGCCTGATCGAGATAGAAGAGCGCCAGAGGGATCAGGAAGATCAACAGGACAGATGGCTCGAAGAACGTTATTGACATCACAATGCAGGTCACGATAAACAGGAGGCAGGAGAGGAGGAACTGCCCGGGGCTGTCCTTTGAGAGGGAGATGTAGCCGATACCAATGATCAGGAACAGTGCAAGAATAGAACGGAACAGGTAGAAATAGGACGACCAGACCTCCACCTCGAATATCGATACGGTTGCTGGAACCCATAGAAAGAGGAGCCCCACCGCATAGGCGATAAAATAGAACCTGTTGAAAAGAACCATGAACCGCTCATCCAAACCGATCTTTCTACGAGAGACTACCATCCCCGACAAGATCGGGAGGAGCGGAAGGGCCAGAACCATGGGTTCGAATATGGTCAACATCACCGTGATCGTCGAGATGGTGAACAATACCGCCCCTACGATGAACTGGAACCTCCTGGCCCTCATCACGCCCCAGCAGAGCACCAGGGTGGAGAAGGCGAACATCAGGGCGGCCTTGTATGACCAGAACAGCTGCATATTGTCCGCGACATCGATGACCGGGTCGTACGGCCTGGTCACCAGCGAGATGAAACCAAGGGCAAGCGAGATGATGAATGCCCTGTTGAACCAGAGCAGGAAATCCCTGTTCAGGACATTTAACCCCCTGCCCTTCCTGTCGGCGGTGATCAGATAGGTCAGAACGGGAAGAAGTAGAAGAACGAAGGCAAATGGTTCCAGGATCGAAAATGACATTATGAGAACGGAGATGGTGAAGAACACGCCTCCCAGGGAATATTGGGCCTTCTTTCCACCCAGAAGGCCCCACATCAGCAGAACAATGGAATAGAGCAATGTGATCCCGGTCTTGTATGTCCAGAAATCCATCCCGTAACCGCCTATGTCGATCAGGGGTTTGACGGGTCGGACCAGCAGGACGATGAAGCCGAAGATAAAGGGAAGAAGCATGAAGATCTCAAGGGCATCATCCATGGATCCTCTTCCCTTCCTCCTCCTGATGACGTAGGCCAGAACCGGCATCAGGAACAGCGAAAATACCACGAGTTCGAATCTCATGGATCCCAGATAAATGGCCGCCCCGGTGAACACCACGGCACCGAATATCTGCTGGGCTTTGAGGTCCTGCCGGAAACCCCATACAAGGAATATGAGGGCGAAGGCGAAGAAGAGGATGGATTTCCAGTACACGTGGTCCATGCCCAGTAGGTCGGAGATATTGACCAGGGGATGGGCCGGCCCGATGGCGATCCCCAGAAGGGCGATAGCCCCCAGAAATAGAAAGATCTTGCTGTAATATTCGAAGAAAACCGTCCTGACCGGTGAGAGCTTCCCCCTGACAACCTTTCCGCCGAACCTGCTTTGGATCCTCCTCCAGTACTGGTAATAGGGTATCGGATTCCTTGTCAACCTGCCCTCCACAACAAAGAGTAGAATGGGAAGAATGAATATGATGAACACAAATGGCTCGAACCTGGAGATGGAGAGCATCATGGATGATATCAACAGGAATATGGACCCGGCCACGAAATGTGGGGCCGACCTCCGATAGAGCCCCCACCCCGCGCAGATCAGGAAGAACGGAAGCGAGAACATCGCCTTGTACCATACCAGGTCGGCCCATCTCGAAGGGAGGGCAAGTAGAGGGTCCAACGGGCTTACGGCCAGCACTATTATGAAGCCGCATGCCAACGGGATCAGATACAGCAGATGGAAGATGTCGAAGTCATACACCTTGAACCTGCGGAGGTGTGGGAACGGGCTGGCCCTCTCAAGGGCAAATACCATGATGGGCAGGAGGAACAAAAGATACGTGAACATCTCGCCCTTGTGGATCGAGATGTACAGGATGGATGCGCAGAAATATATGCAGCCCAGCAGGAAATTGGCCCTCCTGCCTGTCAGGACGCCCCATGCAAGGTATATGGACCCGAATACCAGCGTTACGATGAACTTCCAGAGGAACACCTCTAACCCACTTCCCTGCAGGGGAAAGAACACCGGGACGAACCACATGAAGGTGAAGAAGAATGGGGCAATGAGGGATAGGAAGTTCTGGTAGATGTTCTCCTCTTTCCTGTCCAGGCCCCTTTTCCCACGGTAAAGTTCGAACCTCCGGAACAGATATGGAAGGCCGGTCAGGAGGAACAGAAGGAAGATGAAGGCGTCCCCCTGGCTGTACATTGCCATTGCCGTCGAGAAACCGTAGAACAATATCCCCACCACCAGGTATGGCCTCAGCCCGTTCCTCAGCCCCCATACCACCATGATGAGCCCGAACAGGAGCGTTATCCCCCCCTTCCACCAGTCGAAGATCGGGTCCATCATCTCGGCCATCCACCCATATGGTGACACGGGACCCACCCAGAGCAATACATATCCCATAAGCGCAAGTATCACGAACACCGAATGGAACGGCGTACCATTATCGTCATCCCCCGAGAGAAATAGATAAAGGACCGGCCCCAGAAGCATCAGGTAGATGGAGGGTTCGAACCGCCACAGGCCGTGATAGAGTGAGGCCAGGAACAGCAGGGAGAGTCCGAAAATAAAAAGCGGTAAAAGCTTTCTTCTGTGGCCCATGACCATTATCACGGCGGAGGAGAATAGAATGAACCCAAACCTCTGTGTGTGTATGTCGGTGGCATCGGATAGCAGTTCTATTCCGAATATGAAAGGAACGATCAGAACTGATCCCCAGATAATGAGTATGCCGCATCTCAAATTACCCTCTTTATCATCATATCGTGACATTATCCCTGCGGTGATCAGAATGGATAAGAGACACAGAACAAAACCCATCCAGGATGCGGCCCCCAGGCCCCAGTCCATGTGGGCTACAGACTGGAACAGTATGTTCAGGAGGAGGAGCATATAGGATACCACCATGAGCGGGATCGACCGATAGTGGAGCCCCATCACAATGTAGATCAGGGGCAGGCCCAGCCCCGCCAACATAAGCAGGATGTTCTCCGTGTCCTGGGGTTGGTACGGGATCTGGGCAAGGCCGCCGCACAGAACAAAACCAAGGAGGGAGGTCACCATGAGGGTCAGGCTTGTTACCCTGGCCGAGCCCCCCTCCAGCAGGTCAAAGGACAGGGCCCCCTCTCCCTCTTTCATCCCACGGTCGAGGAAGAAATACGTCGATGCCCCCAGCAATATGAGGTTCCCGATGGCACCTCCCTCTGGCCACATCACCAATGAGTTGGCCATCGCCACAAGATAGCCCAGGAAGGACAATACTGCTATCGAAGGATACCGATAGTACATGGCTATGAACATGGCCGAGAGGGGGATCATCAGGGATACAAGGATAACCACATTCTGGAAAACCTCTTTTTCCATGGTCCCGACAAGAAGGAATATCACACCTATACCGAAGAATATCAGGGCCGCATGGTATGTCACCACCTCAAGGTACCGGTTGAAATCACGGTAGTGTAGAAACACCCCCGAACACACCAGGGTTGCGGATATCCCGAGGAAGAGCAAACCCCTCTGGACGTCGCTCATATACTCCCAGGTCAAGTTGATCAACGCCAACATGCCAAGGACGAATACTATGCCGAAACTTATGAAGAACAGAAGTTGATTGAACCTGAAGAACGATTCCGTCCTTCCCGGGGCCGGCTCCTCCTCCTGCACGGACCCTTCCCCTTCAAGGGACTTCCCCCCTTCCCCATCCCCTGCACCCGTGGATGTTCTCTTCTTTACCTTTTCAACGGCACCCTTGGACCGGGATCTTGATGCGGAGGGGGCTTCCTCCCCCGTCTCCTCTACATCATCTTCTGGTGGACCCTCTGGCCCCGCGATCACGGGTGGCCCCGCTTCAATATGATCGCTTTCACCGGATAGCTCATCTTCCGGATGAGCGAACTCCGATAGGTCAGATCCCGAATATGGAGACCTCCATTCCTGCTGTTCCGGCGATGGTGGTTCAGCCCCTCCCACATCTTCCATCTCGGGCGGGCCCATTGAGTAGATACCGCTCAGGGTCTCCAGCTGATCCTGGTCCAGAATGGACCTCTCGTGGAGGAGTGGCAGGGTCCTGCTCATCCTGGACTCATACCCCTTTCGGAGTGACAGGTACTGATCACTGGAGATCAGGCCATCCTCCCACCAGGAGGTTATCTCGTCAGGGATATACCTCGCTTTGATCCTCACGGCCTGCTCATCGGTGATCAATCCCGACTGCCTGAAATATTCCACGGCGTCCGAGAGGTCCCCGGAGTACAGCTCCTTCAAAGCCTCAAGCTGACCCTTGGTGATGATTCCCTGATCATGCCAGGTCTCGATCTCCTCCGGAACGAAGAAGCCATCCTTCTTTACACTCATAAGTTGAATGACATACTAGCTCTGAATCTATATATACATAACAGGCACAGTACATGCCATATCTCACTCCAGGGGGCGCCATACCAGGCCAAACGCTTCACTGCTGAGGGGGCTGCTCGGGCGCTGGGAGGTTGGACATATCCGCACCAGGCATCGGGGCCGGGGCCGGAACAGAACCAACAGGGGCAGGAGCCACATCAACAGGAACAGGAGCAGGGGCAGAAGCTACCTCAGGGGCAGGGGCGGGAGCAGGTACGGGGGCGGGCTCGGGAACTGCCTCGGGAGGTGACTCGGGTGACACAGCGGACTCCTGAGCAGGAGGAAGCGCCGTGGAAAGATCCACCGCCTGCCCAGCAGGAAGAGCAGTAGACATATCCTGCGGCATGCCAAGACCGGCGTGAACGAACGGAGCCAAAGCAGCAGTAGTGGTGATCTGCTCCCACGACACGGAAGGCATGATCTTGCGCATGTTACGAATGGTCTTGATACGCTTCTCCGCACTGCTCTTCTTGCGCTGGATCACGGACATCGTGATCACAATGGCAAGGATCAACGCAACAAGGATCAACCAGATCGGCCACATGTCAGGGCCGAAAGGACCTGGATCATCCTGCTCAACGACCTTGGGCGGGATCGGGGGATGGCTGAAACGATTCAGAGGATCGGTCCCGTTAACGTACTCCTGAAGATTGGTGAAATCATCCCCGTCAACATCCTCGTCAGAATCCTTCTCAAGAGGATTTAGATGAAACTTGTCCTCCCACCAGTCGGGAATACCGTCAAGATCAGCATCACCACCAGTGCGCCCAATGATCACGGGGTCCTCGACGAGGATCGTGAACGAAAAAGAGGCGTCGTTCTCAACAGAGTCGGTCACAATAAGCTTGATGGTATGCTCACCAGCTACAAAGTTCGCGGTCATAAGCGCGGCGATACCAAACTGATCCATACCCTCATCACCGCTCTTGTACCACTTGAAAGATATTGAATCATCGTCAAGGTCAAAAGAGTCGGTCGCATCAAAGATTATGGGCTCATCACTGTAAAGAATATCACCGCCGGTGGGAGAGGAGATAACGATCACGGGATAGGTGTTCACCTTGATGTTGTACTCAGAAGAGGCCTTCATGGGGTTACCGGCAAGATCCTTGGAACGGACCTGAACAAAGTTATCATCACCGCGCTTCAAGGTCAGCTTGAGGTTGACAAGTACGGTGTTGCCGCTCTCGGCATCCTTGTAGGGCTTCCAGGGAGTGAACTTGTCGGTCCCGGAAGTGGTGAAACGATACTCGATGCTCTCACCGTCAACACCAGACTCGGTGTCATCTATCTGGATCTGAATGTTCTGAACGGGGTTGATCTGAAAATCATCCTCATCAGCAGGAGACTTCAGACGATACCTCGGCTGATCGGAGTCGATCCAGATGTTGTGGGGATCGGAATAACCATAATCGTTGCCGGCAAGGTCCTTGGCACGGAAACGAATGTAGTTGTCCTTACCGTTGCGGAACCAACCAACAACAACAACACGAAGAGAGGTACCGGGAGCGTAGCTCTCCTGAACCTGCTCCCACTCACCTATGAGGTTCGCAACACCACCAGTGGAGGTCTCGTACTCAATGGAGAGAGGATCCACACCGGTGATGGTGTCGTTCACAAGGATCGAACACGTCGGACGAATGTCGGTGATCCAAACATCGGAAGAGGGGTAAAAAGCGTCGAAATAAACAGTGGTCAGATCAATACGAATGGTGGAGAAAACCTCGGGACCGTGGTTACCTACAGAATCCTCAGCCCAGAGATAGATCTTGTTCGTGCCCTCGGGGATGGACTCGATGGCACGGTAGTAAATACCCTTCTCAACGGTTATCACATCGTCCATGTTGGCGGTCGCATGGGGCTCGTTCAAAGAAATATGGTAAAAAGCAACACCGGAAGATAGGTCCACAGCGTCGGTCCAGGTGATGAAAACCTTACGGTCGTTGTCGTAGTCGCGAGGCTCCTCATCCAAGGAGTCAGGATATATGATTATCTCACCGGGGGTCCCGGGCATGTCGGAGTCAACACGAAAGGTGAAATCCTTCTTGAGGGTCCTGTCGGAACGGTCCTGATCGTCCAGAATACCGTCGATCTTCAAACGGAAGATAAGGTTCAGGAAACCGGGGTCGATGTAGATGTAGGTATCAAGGGCGATAGCAGGACCAAAGTGCTTCACGGTGGTCTGGTCAAGAACGTAGATCCG
>CBDVER010000056.1:0-8055 GCA_965373055.1 uncultured Thermoplasmata archaeon | reverse complement strand
GAACTCCGTGGTCGCCGTGATGGAGGGCGGCCAGCCGGTCGTCATCCCGAATAAGACCGGGGGGAGGACAACCCCCTCCGTGGTGGGCATAACCAAGAAGGGCGAGAGGCTCGTGGGAGACCTCGCCAAGAGGCAGGCTGTTGCCAATCCGGACAATACCATCGCCTCCATCAAGAGGAAGATGGGCCAGAGGTCCAAGGTGAAGATGGCTGGTAAAAAATACTCCCCCCAGGAGATATCCGCGATGATCCTCCAGAAGCTCAAGGAGGATGCGGAGGAGTACCTCGGGGAGGAGGTCAAGGAGGCGATAATAACCGTCCCCGCCTATTTTGAGGATGCCCAGAGGCAGGCCACCAAGGATGCCGGCAAGATCGCAGGCCTTGATGTGAAGCGTATCATCAACGAGCCCACGGCTGCGGCCCTGGCATACGGCCTCGACAAGGAGGAGGACCTCACCATACTCGTATACGATCTGGGAGGCGGTACATTCGACGTATCCATCCTGCAGATCGGAGGGGGGGTGTTCCAGGTCAAATCGACCTCCGGGAACAACCACCTCGGAGGAGACGATTTCGACAGGAAGGTGATGGAGTGGATCGCCGGGGAGTTCAAGAAGGAGTACGGGGTCGACCTGCTCAAGGACAAGCAGGCGGTCCAGAGGCTCAAGGACGCGGCCGAGAAGGCCAAGATCGAGCTAAGCGGAACCCCGACCACCCACATCAGCATGCCCTTCATAACGCAGGGAGATTCCGGCCCCCTCCATCTGGAGATGGAGCTGACCAGGTCGAAGTTCGAGGAGCTGATAGGCGACATGGTGATAAAGACGCAGACCCCCCTCAAGAACGCCCTGAAGGACGCGAAGCTCAAGCCGGAGGATATCGACAGGGTCCTCCTGGTGGGAGGTTCGACCAGGATCCCGCTCGTGCAGGAGAAGATCAAGGAGATACTCAAAAAGGATCCCACCAAGAACATCAACCCCGACGAGTGTGTCGCCATAGGCGCGGCCATCCAGGCGGGGGTTCTAACCGGGGAGGTCGGAAAGGACATGGTCCTTCTCGACGTTACACCGCTTTCGCTGGGGATCGAGACGTTGGGAAGCGTGATGACCAAGATCATCAGCAGGAACACCACGATACCCACGAAGAAATCGAAGATATTCTCCACAGCGTCGGACAACCAACCGCAGGTGGAGATACACGTGCTTCAGGGAGAGCGTGCCATGGCCGGCGACAACAAGACGCTGGGCAATTTCACGCTGTTGGGGATACCTCCGGCACCCAGGGGGCTGCCGCAGATCGAGGTGACCTTCGAGATAGACGTGAACGGCATAGTCCATGTCACCGCGAAGGACAAGGCGACGGGCAACTCCCAGGACATAGTGGTCTCCGGCACGGGGGCCCTCTCCGATGAGGAGATCGACAGGATGGCCGAAGACGCCGAGAAGTTCGCGGACGAGGACAAGGAGCGTCTGGAGAAGGCGGAGCTCCTGAACGGTGCCAACAGCCTGGTTTACACCACCGAGAAGGCCATGAAGGACTACAAGGATAAGCTGGACGGATCGGACGCGGAGAAGGTGCAGTCCAAGGTCGACGAGCTCAAGGAGGCCCTGGAGGGCGATGATAACGACCAGATCAAGGAGGCGGTGGACGGCCTCTCCGAGGCGTCGCAGAACCTCTTTGCCAAGATGTACCAGGAGGCCGCGAAGGACGAGGCCCCCCCGCAGGACGACGGGGAGGCCCCGGACGATAAGAAGGGCTCCGATGACGACGATTTCATCGACGTCGATGCGGAAGATGCGTGAAATAGTTTAGAGGGGGGAGCATATTCCCCCTTGAATAATTTGGAATGAGAACGGATGTGGGCCTATGGCGAGGGATTACTACGAGGTGTTGGAGCTTGGTAAGGACGCCAGCAAGGAGGAGATAGAGAAGGCGTACCGCAAGCTCGCCCTCAAGTACCATCCCGACAGGAACAAGGACGATCCCAAGGCCGCAGAGAAGTTCACGGAGATAACCCAGGCCTACGAGGTCCTCTCCGACGAGAACAAGAGACAGCAGTTCGATCAATACGGTTTCACGGAGGACGATGAGGGGGGCGGGATGCATCAGTACCAGATGCACAACATGGACCTCAACGACGCCCTCAACATGTTCATGCGCTCTTTCGGAGGGGGCTTTGGGTCCATCTTCGGAAACGGGGATGATGGGATGTTCTCCCGGCGGCGGCCCGTTGCAGGGGACGATCGCGTTCTCCACGTGGCCATCACCCTCGAGGAGGCGTTCTCCGGCGTGGAGAAGGAGATAGAATCGGGCAGGCTCGCCAGGTGCCAGGATTGCAATGGGAGCGGCTCCGTGGATGGAAAACCACCCGTTGGGTGCCCCGATTGCGGGGGCGCCGGACAGAGGAGGATGGTCAGGAGGCTTGGCCCGGTCCAGTACGTCACAACCACCACGTGCAGCCGATGCGGAGGAGAGGGGTCCATCATCAAGGATAAGTGCAGGAAGTGCAGGGGGGCCCGGAGGGTGAGGGAGTCCGTCAGGAAATCCGTAACGATCCCCGCCGGTGTGGAGGTAGGCAACAGGCTGAGGATCGCAGACCTCGGGGACGCCGGACTGAGGGGCGGCCCGTCAGGGGACCTGTACCTGATCATAGATGTCATGGAGCACAGGTTCTACGAGCGTTACGGCGACGATATAAAATGCGAGATAACGATAACATATCCCCAGGCAGTCCTGGGGACCAAGGTGGGGGTTGATACACTTCACGGCCCGGTTGAGCTGAAGGTCCCATCGGGGACGACCTCACATACCATCCTGCGGTTGAAAGGAAGGGGGATGCCCCATCTCAGGAACCCACATAGGTTCGGGCATCAGTTCGTCAAGGTGAAGATAGATGTTCCGAAGGGGCCATCGATGAAGGAGAGATCCCTCCTCAAGAAGTTAAGGGACGTCCAGGGTGAGAACCGAAAGTTCAAGGCCTGATCATCACCGGAAGGTAGTCCAGAAGGACCCCTCCCTCCTCCGTCTTCATTACATTCTCCAGCTTGATACCAAGCGGGTCGAACGTCCCCCTGCCTCCGGTAATGCCGGGGCCCCTTCCGCCCACCAGCATCGGGCCGAAGTAGATAGTGAAGCGGTCCCACAGCCCATTGTTGAGGAACCCCCATAGTGTGGTGGGGCCCCCCTCCACAAGGAGCCTATCGATCCCCATGTGATGCAGCCTGGCAACGGCTTCGTTCAGCTGAAAGAGGCCTTCCTTCGTGTGAAGGGGAATGATGGTAATATCGTCCCTTCTTTTCTCGTTCCTCCTCAGGACCTCCTCGGCCCACGTGTGGTCCACCTCGTCCCCAATGAAGATGACGGAGGGTCCGGGGGTCCTGAAGAACTTGGAGGATGGTGATAAGCTCCCGGCACCATCGATCACCACCTTGGTCATTGGCATTGGGTCCCGCACGTAATCGCCTTTTACGGTGAGCTTTGGGTCGTCCTTGGTGATGGTGCCGGCGCCAACGAGTATTGCCCCATACCTCTGCCTGAGGGTGTGAACCCTCTTCATGTCCCACTCCCCGGATATCCTGAGCCTGGTGCCGTCGGCGTACGAGAGCTTGCCATCGGCCGTTGAGGCGCAGTTGAGATGTATGTAGGGCCTGATCATCGCCACAATAGGGAAAACCGATGTATTAACCTTTAGCCTGCCGATCGTCGGGGGCTCAATCGATGGTTTTAAGAAGTTTAGAGTTACTTGTCGGGAGGCCGAGGTGAACGGGATGGAGGATATCGAGATCTATGAATACAGGAGGCTGGACCTCAGGGATGCGGTGATCCTGGACGGCTTTCCAAGCGTTGGACTTGTCAGCACCATCGCGGCCAGCTACATCGTATCCTCCCTGGACATGGAGCTGATCGGGATAATGGATTCGGTATATTTCCCGACCGTATCGGTCGTTCGCGACGGGGAGCCTCACCATCCCGTGCGTTTCTATGCGGGGGACCTCGAAGGGCCGGACGGTGACTGGACCCGCCTTGTGGTATTTCTCTCGGAGTTCCAGCCCCCATCGAACCTGATCAAGATGATCTGCAATTCTATACTCGACTGGGCCCAGGACCAGAGGTGTTCATGCCTGATATCTCCCGAGGGGCTGGTCATAGAGGGCGAGCAGCCCATCCCACGGGAGAAAAAGGAGAAGAAAGAGGAAGGGGCGGAGGAACCCAAGGCGGAGCCCATCAAGGCGGACCTTCCCAACACCGTCGATAGCCTGATCTACGGGCTGAGCTCCATGCCCTCGGGAAAGGAGAGGCTGGAACGGGCCAACGTCCCCTTATTCCCGGAAGGGTTGATATCCGGCATACCGGGCGTCCTTCTCAACGAGGGAAAGAAGAGGGATTTCGAGGTCACGTGCCTCCTGGCCGAGGCCCGCGACAAGATACCGGACGCGAGGGCGGCCGCGAGGATCCTGGAGACGATGAAGGGACTGATACCATATTTCAACATAGACCTGACCCCGCTCTATGCGGAGGCGGACCTTCTCGAGGCCAAGCTGAAGGGAATGCAGGCAATGAGCAAACCGGGCGGAAAGAAGACCGGCCCGAACCTTCCCATGTATGGATGATCACATCTTTCTTCGGACCTTCTGGGCTCGTTTCCGTCTCCTTGCGCTCCTGATCGTGTCTTTCTCCTCAACCACGATGGCATCTACCACGGGCCTCCTTGTCATGGAGATATATTCGTTCAAAAGGGCCTGCTCTATCTTCAGGGTCTCCTGCTGGTGCGTGTACCATTGCGTGTTCAGGGCCTTTGTCGTTCCCCTGGCGTTATGTCTGTAATAGTAGTGTAACATAAGGTGGAAGAACTGCCTGGTCGCCAGCTGCTGGTCCAGCTTATCCATATCTCCTCCCTCAGTCAGATATGACGTTCCCATATAGTAGGTGATGGCCCTGAGAAATGGGGTGTTTATGTAGAAGCGATCATCCAACTCAACTCCGTCGAACATATCGTTCATTGACCTGACCCCCTCCTGCTTCTTTAGAACCTTGAGGAAATCCCAGATTATCTGTGGGCTGTAGCTCCTGATATCCTCCATCCCCAGGTCCATCAGGGTTGCCGATCCGGAGATAGAAGGCTCGATAAGCATCTTCATGAATCGGTCGAGCCTTTCCTTCCTGAATGCATTGCCCCTGTCAATGTGAAATAGGATGGAGGCTCCCAGGATTATCCTTGAGATCTCGTCCAGGAAGGGTTTCATCAACTTGGATACCGGTGCCTCCGAGAGCTTTGATGAGAGTATCAATGCCGATTTGATATCCTCGGAGACCCTGATGCTGAGTAGGTCGGTCATTCTATCACCTATTGTGCATATCCCTCTTTCCATATATAGTGTATGATATTTTGTCATTGTAATGTGTGACATATATATAAGAAAATAATACAAACAGACATCATAATTCAGAATAATACTAGAATATCACGGGGCAACCCTTAAATAACGATTCTGTTGTCCCTGCATTAGAGGTAATACCATGCAAACCCGAAGGAAAACTTTTCAGATCGCGATAATATTTCTGCTGATCATGACCTCGATGGCAGCGTTGGTCTACAACCTGCCCTATGGTTCATCGGCAAGCAACTACGACGTCAGCCTGACGGCCGACAATGCAAGCAAGGAGGTAGCCCAGGGCAGGTCCGTCGTGTACCTGCTCACCATCAAGAACGAGGGGAACAACGCGGACAGGTTCGATATCAACCTGACAGTGTCCAAGGACCCATCGACATGGCAGGTGACCCTGAGCCAGACCACCACATCATCCATGGCGAGCGGCGCCACATCACAGTTCACGGTGAACGTGAGGGCCCCTTCGTCGAACGTCACGATAAGCTCCTACTGTCTGGCGACGATCAGGGTGGACTCGAGGGTCGATCCGAGCAATTCCACGGCATCCGTCCTTCTCACGACCAACATCCTGAGGAAGTACGATGTCGAGATAGAGTCCCCCGCACCCCAGTATGTGGACCCGGGCAGCTCCGCCACCTACACGTTCAACGTGACCAACACGGGAAACGACCTGGACGGATACACCCTGGTAGCGGTCGATAAACCCACTGGTTGGACCGCCTCCATCAGTTTCAGCTCCTCGAACTATGCCTCTGGCACGAAGAAGCTGGCCACCATGATAGTGAACACCGACAGTAAGGCCCAGTCGGGCACCTACACGGTGACCGTGCAGGCCAAGTCAAGGAACGATCCAGCGACCACGGCAAACCAGACGGTCATCGTGAACGTGAATCAGAAGTACAGGGTGACCCTATCCACCGAGACCGGCGGAAGCTCCAAATCGGTTGACATAACCTCCAACAGCTTTGTGACCTACACGGTCGAGGTAGCGAACAGGGGCAACGGCGAGGATGAGTTCCTCCTCGAGCTGTACATCCCCTCCCAGTTCAAGAACAAGGGATGGTCGGGCACGATCCAGACGGCCAACTCCGGCCCCATGGATGCCGATGAGAGGAAGAACATCTCCATAACCATATACCCCCCCAAGAAATCCGATAACCCACAGGCAAATGAGGTGGGCGAGTTCTACGTGAACGCAACGTCAGATGGGGACGGGACCAAGACCTCCCAGATCATGCTCTCCTGTGTGATACTGTCATATTATAACCTGTTCATAGAGAACACCGGACCTTCCTCGAAACCCTGTGACCCGGACGGAACCATAACCTTCAGCTTTTGGGTGAACAATACCGGAAATGATAACGACGAGGTGGACCTGACACTGCAGAACCAGGACGGCTTCGATCAATCCTCGATCTCCCCGTCCTCTTTCTCGCTGGCGAACGGGGGATCCAGGTTTGTGACCGTCACAATAAATCCGGATGAGGATATCGTGAAGGCCAGGGCATACACGTTCAAGCTATGGGCCAACAGCACCAACGGCGTCTCAAAGTCCTACACCTTCTTCGTGACCATCAACAAGATGTACGGAGCATATCTGGACGCCCCCAACGGTGCTATCGTCGCCAACGCCCAGCCAGGCCTATCCTACACCTTCCCGGTCAGGGTCCAGAACAAGGGGAACGGCAGGGATACCTTCGACCTCAGCGTCACGGGGGAGACAACTCAGGTAACCACCGAGTGGAGCCCCCTGATCTCGAGCGCGGTTACGTCACAGATGGCATCCGACGGCTGGTTCTCGTTCAATATCACCATGACCGCGCCATCGAACGCCACCATGGGCACGTACAAGTTCCTGGTCACCGGGACCTCCTGGGGAGATATTACGGTGTCCAAACAGCTGGAGCTCTCCGTGAGGATACCCCAACTGTACAACCTGGATATTAGCGCGAACAAGGAGAGCGTCAAGGGACAGTACTCCACGTCCTCCGCAGATCCGAACATCGTGAACTTCACGCTCAATATATACAACAGGGGCTCGGGAGAGGACGACTCGATAAGGATAAGGGTCAAGACCGCTCCCTCGGAGTTCGCCGGCCTCTACTCGATATTCTTCGTGGACGATGACAGGAGCCTCACAACCCTTGCGGTGGACGGCGTGGAGGACGCAAAACTCCAGATCGAGATGCCCACCAGGTCCTCCGGGATACTGGCTGGCACCTACCAGTTCGTCGTTGAGATCACAAGTGACAATGGAACGCTCCAGACATCGGACGATAAGTCTGCCGAGATAACCCTCAACCTGGTACTTCAGCCCCTCCACGACGTGGACCTGCTGAGCTCCGCAAACAACACCAAGGTGAAGATCGGCAACAGCGTGACATTCACGGCCTTTATCCTCAACAAGGGTACCGTGGCCGACTACTACCTGCTTTCCATAGAATATCCCAATGTGGACTACGTGGACTTCACCATCTCGTCGCTCAAGACGCAGACCCTGGAATCCCTTTCCGAGGAGCAGGTGAACGTCACCATCAACGTCAGGAACGGCGCTGACCCAAACCTGGGAGAGGTATGGGTAAGGGTCATCGCGACCCACCCCTCGGATGATACGATCACCTCTGATATCTACTTCACGGCGGTGTTCGAGGATGAGTATTCGGGAA